>JAGWUW010000376.1 GCA_028868235.1 Betaproteobacteria bacterium
ATCAAGGGCTTGCTGCACAGAGATTGATTTGCTCATTGCCGCCTCCCTACCAGTCGAATGCGAGCATGACGGTCAACACGCGGTGCGTGAGGTCGGGATTGGCCGGATCATCCGAGCCAAATTCCGAGGCCTTGTCGAAATAATCGACCTTGAACAAAAGGTCGTATCCCCACAGCATAAGATCGCCAAAGTCATGCTCACCATGCGGGTCGTTGTCGGCGTCGAAGCCTTCGTAGGTTGCCAGCGCCCGGGCCAGCACCTGCGCATCGAACCCGGTAACGCGGCGCAAGTTCTGCGTGATCATGATGGTTCCGCCCTCGCCAGTCTTGCGGAGCTGATCGTTCAGGTGGGCGATGGTTGCGGCGCGCGATGTTCCAGCGCCGGAAATGCTTCCTTCGATCTGCATATCGATACCTTGGTGTTGGCCCGGCAATCGTTTCGCTCGTTTGAGCGTTAAAGTGCGGGCGTGCCGGTTGGTGGAAGTCGCAACCAGCGCCGGGATTTTTCGTGATCCCGGCGCTGGTGTCGTCCTGGTTCGCGGCTCGAATTATTTCTTCTTGGGCTCGTCGCGCACCCGATCGACCAGCTTGTCGAGCTCCGCCTTGGCCGCGATTGCCTTCTTCATGGCCTCGCCGACCGGCAACAACGCCGCGTCGAGATCGTTCTGCTCGTAGCCCTGGGCGAGCGACTCCACGGGAATATCGATGAGGAAGAACAGGCGTGGCTCGGTTTCGTCGCGGGTCATGCCCGCCTTCCACAATGCCGCGACATGCTTGTCGTTGCGGATCGCCGCTTCGGCGGCATCGCGCAGACCTCGACGGAACACGAGTTCCAGCGCCATGCGCGTGGGGCCGGCGCCGACCGCCGTGCTGATCCAGCTGTAGTCGCGCTCACTCTCCGCGTCGGCGCCAACCTCGGTGATTTCCAGCCAGGCATCACCCGTGCCGACACCCTTGTTTCGCTTCCATTCCGGGCTGACGACGCGCACGTCCCAGTCCTTCACGACGATCTGCCACGGATCGACCGCGATTTTTGCGATCGTCTTGATGATTTCGGACATCAGCTTTTCAGTGAGGGGGCCGCTGGCCATGAATTCATCGTCTTCGATCTGGGCGATGTTGCGGACGATGCGCGCTGCCAGCACGGGATCGTTGGCGTTCATGGCGGCGGTGCGAGATTCGTGGTCCATGTCTTCATCCTTCGCGTGAAAGGAGGCCTCGAGGGACCTCCACCGACCTGCAGGCCGGTTTCGCTGGAAGGATTGCTTCCGCCTTGTGCGTGATGCCCAAAGTGCGGCAGGCAAGCGAACTCTCGGCCGGAATCGCTTCCGGCATCCCTCGAATACTCTCCGTTTGGAATTGCGCTGGCGATGCCGAATTGCGGCAACGTGCTTGGCCGGCGCAGCGCCACTTATAGCGGAATCAGTCGGAAAAGTCAAAAATCGCCGCAATGCGCCGCTAAAGACATGATATATTAATCAGTATATTATCAGGTTTCATGGGTGGTTTTTCTGCGATTCGCAGCAATGTCGCTGGAACAATTTTCTTTCAACTGATCCAGATAGTCGGACC
Organism: Betaproteobacteria bacterium; assembly: GCA_028868235.1. Taxonomy (GTDB): domain Bacteria; phylum Pseudomonadota; class Gammaproteobacteria; order Burkholderiales; family Rhodocyclaceae; genus Azonexus. The sequence continues at coordinate 1,572 of JAGWUW010000376.1, forward strand.
ACCATTGAGCCATTCGCACTCGTTCTTCCCAATGGCTTCCCCGATGGTAGCTACCGCGGACGGAGTTCCCAATGTCGTGGGCCAAGGCGCGTTCGATAGCGTCCGGGTTCCATTGACCCGATTCATTGAGCAGAGTGCTGGCCATTGCCCTGAATCCATGCGCCGACATCTCGTCTTTGCCGTACCCCAAGCGGCGCAAGGCTGCGTTGATCGTGTTTTCGGACATTGGTCTGTCACCCGGATACAGGGCCGAAAAAATGTATTTCTGGTCCTTGCTCAGGGCGTGGGCTGCCTCGAAGATCGTTCGCGCTTGCCGAGACAATGGCACCTTATGTGGCTGCCGCATTTTCATCTTCTCGGCCGGAATCGTCCAAACTCCCACTTCGAGGTCCACTTCCGTCCACTCGGCGCGACGCAACTCCCCCGGGCGAACGAAGACATGCGGCGTGAGCTTGAGCGCAAGGTGGACAAGGGGCTGTCCCACGTAATGCTCGATCGAAAGAAGCAAGCGGCCCGCTGCTTCGGGATTCAAGATCGCACTATGATGCCTGACGCGCGGGGCAGTCAGCGCACCCCTTAGGACGCTTGACGGATCTATCTGTGCACGCCCCGTGGCAACCGCATAGCGGAATATGCGGCCCGCCAAGGAACGCATTCGACGGGCGGTCTCAAGGTGGCCCTTGCCTTCGATGACTCTCAAGGCTTCGAGCAATTCCTGCGGAGATATTTCGCCGACGTGTTTTTGGCCCAGGCTTGGCGTTAGCAGCGATAGCAACCATCGGCTCTTTTTGATGGTAACCGCCTCACGACCTTCACGTTCGGCCTTGGCGAGATACTCGTTAGCGATGGCTTCAAAGCGGCTTGACGCATCCACTTCCGCCTGCACCTTTGCCTGGCGCTTTTCGATCCCGGGATCGATGCCGGAAGCAACTTTTTCCCGAGCGGCGTCCCGTCGAAGGCGTGCGTCTTTCAACGAAACATCAGGGTATCGACCGAGCGAAAGCTTCTTCTCTTTCCCCTCGAATCGATACTTCAGCCGCCAAAGCTTTCCTCCGCTAGGCTGGACCAAAAGGAACAGCCCGCGTTCGTCGGCAAGTTTAATTGGCTTCGGCCCCGGCTTGGCAGCGCGAATCGCTGTGTCACTTAGCGCCATGATTGGTGGCCACCCTTTCGCTGCGAATCATGGTGGCCACCAAGGTGGCCCCAAGGAGCCGCCGATTGCTGGCGAACGGCTGCGAACGCCAGCGACGGCTTGCTGCTCGATGTAGCGGTTTTGCTTGGTTTTTTCAACCGTTCGCGAACTGCCGCGAACGGTAGATGGTGCCCAGAAGAGGACTCGAACCTCCACGCCGTTACCAGCGCCGCCACCTGAAGAC
>JAGWUW010000022.1 GCA_028868235.1 Betaproteobacteria bacterium
GTTGTGTACATCAACTTATTCACTCCATCTTGGTGGCTAGAATGGGAACAACAAATTGCCAGAAGAATCGGCGTGAAATTTCAGATAGAAGATGCAGAGACCTCGGACCGCCCCCAGGAACCGAGGATAGAAGAAAGTTTCGCGCCGAACTCCGAAATATCCAGATAGCCCCACTCTCCTTAGCCAAATGGGCTGAGTTAGCATCGGACTACTACTATCATCATCCTCCTCCCGAAAGAATTGATCGTCGCATACGCGCCGACAGAAGAATTATTGATAGAGGTCCACCTGCCCAGGTAGCCGAAAGAAGAGTGCATCCTGAGAGACGCTACATCCGCGTTGAGGAAGCATCTATTGCATCATGGGCTGATGCAATGTCGAATTACTATTACCACTTTCATTTCTAATCTCAAAACCAGAAAAAATAGTCGAACAATTCATCGACTTGGTGAGCTTGCTTCAACGTATCCAAACTCGCTTGCTTGGCACATCGGACCGGACAAGAAGTGAAGTGACGATTTGTGGGACGGCTCCGTTACATTAGCAATCGGCGGCCATTGACCGAGAACATTCGAGCTTGCTTCCACATGAATTGGCGAGAAGTAGAAAGCTCGAATCAACTTCTGTACAGGCTGCCCCTCAAGGAAAACATACTAGCCCTTTACCCAGGGCGCTAGTAGCAAGCGCAAAGCACCTTCGCTCCAACCCCTGATCACCTCGTCGCCAACCACGATCAGGGGTACGCCGTTGCCGCCCAGCTTGTGGTGCTCCTTGAGCGCCTCCAAGCTTTTCTCGATGTCGTATTCCGTATAGTGGATGCCGCGGGTCATCTTGCAGTAACTACACCAGTCGGTTACGTAAAACCGGACTTCGGGCTGGCTGGTAGCGGCTATTCAGAAGCAGCGAACTGCCGACCCTGATGTAAGCCTTCTCGCAGGATGGGCACTGCCAGTCCGGGGCGATGCCATCGGACTTCCGGAAGTAATTGAAGTGTGGGCAGATCCGGCTCACGTCGTTATCTCGTCTGGATCGGTTTCAGGAATTCCTGATCAGCGCCTTGGCCGGCGCCCACTGCCGGCGGCTGACCGGCAATTTTTCCGGAATACCACGCAGCAAAGCCCAACCGTAGGCTTCAGCATCGTCTCCCGCCGCCTTCTCGAAGCCAGCCAGTGCTGTCTTGGCGACCAGCACGGCGCGGTGCAGGCGCATGAAACGGTCGGCAAATTCGGTTTCGAGGTGGGTCAACGCCTCGTCGAACAGGTATTCGCGCTCAGCGGTACGGGCCATCACATACTTGAGATCGGCCTTGAAATAGAGGATTTCGCCAACCGGGACAAGCAGCAGCCGACCGCGTTCATGGCAGGAGAGATGGGTGCGTCCACCGCCGCGCATTTCTTGGCCGATCCCGGCCAGCAAGGTGGCATCCGGATGCTGCACCGGCACTTTCTGTAAGGCAGCCAGCAGGCGTTGGGCGCGCACCGGCTTGAGCAGGTAATCGACAGCATTCAGATCGAAGGCCTGGACAGCGTAATTATCATAGGCGGTTGTGAATATGACAGCAGGTGGCTTTTCGAGGCGACCAAGGTGGGTCGCCAGTTCAATGCCATCCATACTTGGCATGCGGATATCAGCAAGCACAACGTCGACCGGATGGTTGCGCAGGAAGTCGAGAGCCTGCAGGCCATTGGCCGCCTCGCCGACGACTGCGGCGGCCGGCAGTTGCACAGACAGATCGGACAGCAGGGCACGCAAGCGGTCGCGCGCCAGTGGCTCGTCATCGACGATCAGGATTTTCAGCGGGCTTTCTGTTGACATGGCAGAATAATACGCACCTCGTAGTGGCTGTCTTCAATCACGGTTTCCAGGCGGGCTTCGAGATCGTAATACAGGGCGAGCCGTTCATGGATATTGGTCAGGGCCATTCGGTTGCCTGCGGCATGCTGTACCTGACCGGTGGTCGGATTGGCAATGGCAATGTGCAATTCGTCGCCCCGCCGCTCTATGGCAATGCGTACGATACCGCCTTCCGGTGACGGCTCGATGCCGTGATAGACGGCATTCTCGAGCAAGGGCTGCAGCATCAGAGGCGGGATAGGCAAATCCATAGCTACGCTCCCCACCTGCCAGTCGACATTCAAGCGGTCGCCCAGACGCAATTTCTCTAACTCCAGGTACTGGCGCCCGAGGGCGATTTCATCGGCCAGGCAGACCATCTCACTCGGATCGCGCATCGCTGCCCGAAACAGGTCGGACAAGGACTCCAGTGCCTCCTCGGCTTGCTGAGGGCGAGCGCGAATCAACGACAGGACTGCGTTCAACGAGTTGAACAAAAAATGGGGTCGGATACGGGCATTCAGAGCGGCCAACCGTGCCTCGGCCTGGGCAGGCGACAACGCCCGCGAGCGCAATTCGAAATAACCGAGCAGCAATACAGCCGTTGCCATAGCCAACAAAACCGCGCGCAAGGCAGTCCCCGACTCGATCATCGCCAGACTACGGGCATAGAGAAACATGCTGGCGGCCAACCCACCGGCCAGCGCGATAATAGCGGACTGGCCAACGCGCAGCGGCAGGCGCCACAGCACATCACGTAGCAGGAACAGCCCCCCCAGTTCGATCAGGAGCAGCGGTTCAACGATAGCTGCCAATTGCAAATAGTTGTCCAACCATTTCCCAATATCGCTGGACAGAAGCAGAGCTGCCAAGGCAGCCAGCCCATTGACCCCGAGCAGCACGCGCAGCATCACGCCAAAATTGCGCCAATCGGGCAAGGGGTGCGTGGCCGGAAAGTGCCGTATACTTGTCATCTTTGTGCGGGTTTCTTCGAAATTCGTCGCCGATCTGCCCCATTCTAGACCAGAGTCATGACTTCCAACGCCAATCAATACACTTGGGCTGGCCGCTTCTCCGAGCCGGTATCCGATCTCGTCAAACGCTATACGGCCTCGGTCGATTTCGACAAACGCATGTGGCGCCAGGACATCCGGGGTTCGCTGGCGCACGCCAAAATGCTGGCCAAGCAAGGCATCATCAGCCCCCAGGACTTCGCCGACATCGAGCGCGGCATGGCCATCGTCGCCCAGGAAATCGAGTCCGGCCAACTGGAATGGTCGATCGACTTGGAAGATGTGCATCTCAACATCGAGAAGCGCCTGACCGCCCTGGTCGGCGATGCAGGCAAGCGCCTGCACACAGGCCGTTCGCGCAATGACCAGGTAGCTACCGACATCCGCCTCTACCTGCGCGACGCCATTGACGATATTCAAGTCCTGCTCAAGGCCTTCCGTTCGGCCCTGGTCGACCTGGCCGACAAGGAGGCCGCCACGCCGATGCCCGGCTTCACCCACCTTCAGGTTGCCCAACCAGTAACTTTCGGTCACCACATGTTGGCCTACTTCGAAATGTTCGGTCGTGATAGCGAACGGTTTGCCGATTGCCGCAAGCGTGTCGCCCGCCTGCCACTCGGCGCCGCGGCACTGGCCGGCACCACCTACCCGATCGACCGTGAATTCGTGGCCCGCGAACTGGGCTTCGAGGGCGTCTGCGAAAACTCGCTCGATGCTGTCTCCGATCGCGACTTCGCCATTGAATTCACCGCTGCCTGTTCGCTGCTCATGATGCACATCAGCCGCCTCTCCGAGGAACTGGTAATGTGGATGAGCCCGCGCGTCGGCTTCATCCAGATTGCCGACCGCTTCTGCACCGGCTCGTCGATCATGCCGCAGAAAAAAAACCCGGACGTACCGGAACTGGCGCGTGGCAAGACCGGCCGCGTCTACGGCCAGCTGATGAGCCTATTGACCCTGATGAAGTCGCAGCCACTGGCCTATAACAAGGACAATCAGGAAGACAAGGAACCGCTGTTCGACGCTGTCGACACCGTGACCGACACGCTGCGAATCTTCGCTGACATGGCCGGCGGCATCACCGTCCGCGCCGACAATATGAAGGCTGCACTGACTCAGGGCTTCGCCACTGCCACCGACCTCGCCGACTACCTGGTCAAAAAGGGCTTGCCCTTCCGTGACGCACATGAAGCGGTCGGGCATGCCGTCAAGGCAGCGGAAGCCAAGGGCGTCGACCTACCGCAACTTACCCTCGACGAAATTCGCGCCTTCTGTCCTCAAGTCGAAAGCGATGTTTTCGCCGTGCTAACCGTCGAAGGTTCGTTAGCCAGCCGCAACCACATCGGCGGCACCGCCCCCGAGCAGGTCAGAGCCGCCGTCGTCCGCGCCCGCCAGCGCCTCGGCTAATCTACGTCGCCCACCTGTTAAACCGCCGGCAAGACCGGCGGTTTTTTTGCGCCTTTTGAATTAGCGGTTTAATATATAAGTGTTCGTTGATATACAAACAGCAACTTACCGATAAAATCAAACTCAGGACGCACAGCATGTACACCACCGTGGTCGATAACACACCGCTCATTAAGGTGAGCAGCGCCAAACACGAGGCCAGCTATGCCGTAAATGGCTCCCTGATGAACCCACTGGAAGCCTTCTACGCTTCGCTGGCCGGTTGCGCTGCCGTCTATGCCAAAAAAGCCTGCAAGGAACTTGGTGTGCCTGCCGAGGGCATTGCAATTGCTTGCAAGCCCTTTGCCGGCTCCGGAGGTCCACTGACGCTCGCCAGATTCCGCAGCGAAGTCAGCTTTCCCGCCCATTTCACTGTCGAACAGAAAGCCAAGATACTCGACAGTATCGCCCATTGCGCGGTAAAAGAAATCGTCATTGACGGTGCAAGTATCGACTTTCAGGTAACGGAAGTTTGATTCGGCCAAAAGTTGACGTAAAAAAACCGGGGGAAGCCCCGGTTTCGTTTTGTCCACAGTGGAAAATCAGGCAGCAATGCCTTCCAGCAGTTGCTGCAGTTCGCCAGACTGGTACATCTCCTTCATGATGTCACAGCCGCCCACGAACTCGCCCTTAATATAAAGTTGCGGAATGGTCGGCCAGTTGGCATATTCCTTGACGCCTTGGCGGACTTCCTCGTCGGCCAGCACATTGACGGTGACGAAGTCGTTCACGCCGCACACCTTGAGGATTTGGACGGCAGTAGCAGAAAACCCGCACTGCGGAAAGCGAGCATCGCCCTTCATATAGAGAACGACAGGGTTGTTGGTCACGGTTTCGTGAATGCGTTTTTGAACGTCGGACATGCTATCTCCTGATTACAGATGAGCGCCTGAGACGCGGTCAATACCGGCCAGGTCGGGATGAGTGAATGCGTTTTTGAACCCGGCAGCGGTCAATAAGTTCCTACTAGCCTCGCCCTGATCGTAACCGTGCTCGAACAGCAGCCATCCGCCGGGCCGCAAATGGGTCGCCGCATCGGCGACGATACGCCGAATGCAGGCCAGTCCGGTGCCGCCGGCTTCCTGGTCGGTCAAGGCCATACGCGGCTCATGAGGCAGGCCGTTCAGTTCCAGATGCGGATCGCCTTCGGCCACATAGGGCGGATTGGAAACAATCAGGTCGAAGCGCTGCCCGGCCAGAGGAGTGAACCAGTCGCCAACAAAAAAGACGACGCCCGCCCCCAATCGGCCGGCATTATTTCGGGCCACTGCCAAAGCGCCAGGAGACAGATCAACAGCCGATACGATAGCGCCTGGATATTCCAGGGCTAGCGAAATGGCAACAATGCCCGAGCCAGTGCCCAGATCGACGATGGCAGGAGATTTTTGTCCTGCCAGCTTACCCCGTGCCAAATCGATCAACACCTCGGTTTCCGGGCGCGGGATCAGCACGTCAGGCGACACTTGGAAAACCCGCCCGCGAAACTCTGTCTCACCGACAAGATATGCCAGCGGCTCGCCGGCAGCACGGCGCGTTACCCATTCGGAAAATTGGTCGAAAGCCGGCCCGACAACCGGTGTTTCGGGCCGTGCGAGCAGATCGGCATGAGAGCAGCCGGTAGCGTATTGCAGCAGCAAGCGGGCGTCGAGTCGATCAATCTGCTGGCGCGCGAAGGCCAGCGCTTCGCCGAGGGTCATACTCAGTTCTGTTCTGCCAGTTCGGCCAACTGGTCGGCCTGATGTTCGGACGCCAGCGCCCCAAGCAACTCGTCCATGTCGCCGTCCATGATGGCGGCGATCTTGTACAACGTCAGGTTGATGCGGTGGTCGGTGATGCGTCCCTGCGGGAAGTTGTAGGTACGGATACGTTCGGAGCGGTCGCCGGAACCGATCAGGCTCTTGCGGGTGCTGGCGATGGCGTTCTGCTGGGCGCGCACCTGAACATCCTTGATACGTGCGGCCAGTACGCGCATGGCCGACGCCTTGTTGGCATGCTGCGAACGGCCATCCTGACATTCCGCGACGATGCCGGTCGGAATGTGCGTGATGCGCACGGCTGAATCGGTCTTGTTGATGTGTTGGCCACCGGCGCCGGAGGCACGGAAGGTGTCGATGCGCAGGTCGGCAGGGTTGAGATTGACGTCCTCAACCTCGTCGGCTTCCGGCATCACGGCGACGGTGCACGCCGAGGTGTGGATGCGGCCCTGAGTTTCGGTTTCCGGCACGCGCTGCACGCGGTGACCGCCAGACTCGAACTTCAGGCGCGAATAGGCACCATTGCCGGCCAGCCGGCAGATGATTTCGCGGTAGCCACCGAGCTCCGATTCGCTAGCCGAAAGAATTTCGACCTGCCAACGCTGGCGTTCGGCGTAGCGCGAATACATACGGAATAGATCACCGGCGAACAGTGCCGATTCGTCGCCCCCGGTGCCAGCCCGGATTTCGAGCAGAACGCTTTTTTCGTCGTTGGGATCCTTGGGCAGCAGCAGTTTCTGCAGCTCGATCTCAAGTTCCGGCAGGCGTGCTTTGGCTGCCACCATTTCCTCCTCGGCGAACTCGCGCATGTCCGGGTCAGCCAGCATGGCCTCTGCTTCGGCCAGATCATTTTCTGCTTGGCGGAAGGCATTGAACTGAATGGCCACCGGCTCGACCTCGGCGCGTTCGCGCGACAGGCGACGGAACTGTTCCATGTTGTCTGCTGCATCAGGTGCCGACAACATGCGGTCGATTTCATCGAGTCGATCGACCAGCAACTCCAGTTTTTGGCGGATGCTCGATTTCATTTTTCGGTGTGCTGTCTGATAAAGGGACAAAGGGGGCGATATGGTACCCGAGAACACCGCTCGTCGGCGATGGAAGGCCATTGCCAGCGCCTACATATAACGCAATAATCACAGGCTTATCGGCTGACCCTTCATGCAAGAAGTCTCCCACTCCCTCATCGCCTTGGCGAAAACACTCGAATTGCGCTGGCAGAACTACCGCAGCAGCAACGAATTCGACCAGTTCGTTGAGTTCACACTGTCGCTGAATGGATTGACTGAGCGACTGAATCAGCAGAATCTGCCCGGTCTAGCCAGCGCCTGCCAGGAATTGGAAAACCGGGCCCTCGCTTTTTTCACCGACCACACGCTACGTCCGGTATCTGAAGAACAGACCGAAGCGATCAGCCAGCAGTTGAACACCATTCTGCAAGTACTACATCGTCACGAAACGCCGGCTGTCATCACCAAGCGCCTGTCGGATGCGACCGATGCCGAACGCGACCCCTGGGTACGGCAGCGCAACGTACTGATCGTGTCCCGCCAGGGGCACCCGTGGAGCGCAGCGCTGGTCGAGCAACTATCGTTCTACGGCTTCCGACCACATGCTCTTGACTGGGAAGGGGATCCAGAACTGGATGAAGCACCGCTGGCAGTCATCCTGGTTCCTGATCAGGAAAACAGCGGCTACCCACAGCATGCACTGGCCTCGCTGCAACGCCTCAAGCAGCGCTATGTCGCCAGCTATGTCTATTGCCTGTCGGTACCGTCGGCACTGGAAGCAATTGTCAGTTTGCAACGGGCAGGTGCCAACGTCTGCATCCCGGCCGAGGTCAAGCTGAGTGATATTTTGTCGCGCATCCTCGACCTGGTGGAAAGCCGCGAGCAGGAAGCTCATCGAGTCCTCATCGTTGAGGACTCGAAAACCGCCGTCGCCCACATCCAGCGCGCCCTCGATCTTCACGGCATCGATAGCCGCGCCATCCACACCCCGCTATCGCTGCTTCAGGCTTGTGCAGAGTATCGGCCTCACGCCATCCTGATGGACATGTACATGCCCTTCTGCACCGGCGTCGAGGTCACCCGCGCCTTGCGCCAGATTCCGGAAGACCACTCGCTGCCGGTTATTTACCTCTCGGGCGAGACCGACATCGCGCAACAAGTTGAAGCCCTACGCCTGGGGGGCGACCAGTTCCTGACCAAACCAGCCAATCCGATCATTCTGAGTGCCGTGGTCAAGACCAAGATTGAGCGTTACCGCGACATGCTGCGCTCCGGCCGCCACGACAGCCTGACCGGACTACTCAACCACTCCGCATCGAAAGGTCAACTGGAACAAATGCTGCGCCGGGCACTACCGGCTGGCCAGTTGGCCGTGGCGATGATCGATATCGACCGTTTCAAATCGATCAATGACAACTACGGACACCCTGTCGGCGATCAGGTTATCCGCAGCCTGGCCTGGCTGCTGCGCGGGCGCCTGCGCAATACTGATCTGATCGGACGCTACGGTGGCGAGGAATTCATCGTCGCGTTGAGCGGCGTTGAAATTGGCCAGGCCATGACCCTGCTCGACCGAATTCGCGAGGACTTCGCGCAACTGCCTCACGCCCATGGCCGTGGCGCGCTGCGCGCCAGCTTCAGTTGCGGCATAGCCGCCGTGCCTAGCCATGTCACCGGTAGTTCGCTGATCGAGGCGGCCGACGAAGCGCTATTGGAGGCCAAGCGGGAAGGACGCAACCGAATCGTTACCGCCAGTCGCAAGCGACTGATGCAGTAAGGTTTACTCGCCTGCGTGCAGGTGGAACAGGCGTGCCGCAGCGGACTGGAGTTCGCCACGTTCGCCACCATCCGCCGAATTCAGTGTCTGGGTCGGTGCGTGCAGGAACTTGTTGGTCAAGCGGTGCGACAGATGTTCGAGCACCTTTTCCGGATTTTCGCCCTTGGCCAGCAGTTTCAGCGCATGCTCCATCTCGTGGCGACGCATACGCTCAGCCGTATCGCGCAGCGAACGGATGACCGGCACTGTATCGCGCGACTCCAGCCAGCCGAGGAAATCCTTGACTCGATTGGCGATGATGTCCTCGGCTTCGACCACGGCTGCTTGCCGCGATTCCAGACCGCTTTCGACAACCTGTGCTAGGTCATCGACGGTATAGAGAAAGATGTCGTCGAGCTTGCCGACCTCCTCCTCGATGTCGCGCGGCACTGCCAGATCGATCATGAACATCGGCCGGTGGCGCCGCGCTTTGATGGCCCGCTCGACCATGCCCAAGCCGATAATCGGTAACGGGCTGGCGGTGCAAGAAACGACGATATCGTGCTGCGCCAGATGCTCGCCCAGTTCATCGAGGCGAATGGCCGTCCCACCATATTGCTCGGCCAGCACCCGCCCCCGCTCCAGCGTTCGATTGGCGATCGTCACCTGCTTCGGCTTCTGCGCACAGAAATGCGCGGCACACAATTCAATCATTTCGCCAGCGCCGATGAACAAGATGCGCTGATCGGCAATCGACTCGAAAATACGTTCGGCAAGGTGCACGCCAGCTGCCGCCATGGACACGATATTGGCGCCGATCGCCGTCGTGCTTCGCACCTCCTTGGCGACTGAGAAGGAGCGCTGAAATAGCTTGTGCAACTGGGTGCCAAGGGTACCGTTTTCCTCGGCTGCGCGTACCGCATCCTTCATCTGGCCGAGAATCTGCGGCTCGCCGATAACCATGGAATCGAGGCCGCTGGCCACGCGGAAAGCGTGGCGGATCGCTGCGGGCTGATCGTGTGTGTAGATGTAAGGGGTTAGCTCGTCGCGGGCAACCTGATGGTAGTGCGCTAACCAATCGACCACGACATCTGGCGACTCCGCGGCACAGTAGATCTCGGTGCGGTTGCAGGTGGACAGAATCGCCACCTCGCGCACCGGCCGGTCCCGGGTCAGGTCGGCCAAGGCATGACCAAGCTTGTCAGCGCCAAACGCCACCCGCTCGCGGATGGCGAGCGGCGCGGAATGGTGGTTGATGCCGAGGGTAAATATCACCGGGTTAGGCTGGGCGGTCAAAGTGGGGGCCGATTATAACACCCGCTCCCGACAGCCCGATTTGCCCCGGATCAGAACGGGAAGGCCCGCTTCCCGAGCTAGCCCCCTGCTCCGCGCACCTGAATCAGCTTCAGATAAAGCCAGACTGATCGGGCAACTACCAGTTTCAGGCGCTGCGTGGCTCGCACAACAGCGTGACTTTCACATATTCGTTTAGCAACCAGCGCCGGAACACTTGACGCTACCGAGAAATACAGATTGGTGGGCAGCAGGCACCGAAGATTGACGGCAGTCGTAGTAGCCCACGCCCCCGGGGGCCGACCCTCCGCCAAGCAAAATCCTCCTCACTCCATACGCTCCACACCTGTTCGCCAGTCAAGCAAGCGGCTATCATGTGACATTCTTCAAGCCGCCAAAGATTACGCGATGCGCGCCTCACTGTCTGCCACCCTACTGCTCTCCGCCCTGCTTGCTGCCTGCTCTACCAAAGGTGACATTCCGCCGAGCAAGCATATTTCGCAAAGCGGCCCACTCCGTGTTCACCCCGGCTTGCTCGGCAAGCCAGTGCCGGCCGAATTGCAACAAGAAACACCTACAGCGACTGCGAAGCCGGCAGCCGCGACAACCGAAACGCAGATCAAGATGGATGCTGTCGGCCTGCGAACCCAGCGCAGCGTCTATTTCGACATAAACAGCGCTGACATCAAATCCGACTACGATCCCGCTCTACGCGCCCATGCCCGCTATCTGGCCGAACATCCGACTGCACGAGTACGCATCGAGGGCAATGCCGACGAACGGGGCAGTGCTGATTACAACCAGCGCCTAGGCCTGAAGCGTGCCGAAAATGTCCGCGCCACCCTGATCTCGCAGGGTGCCGCAGACAACCAGGTCAAGATAAAGAGTTTAGGCGAGGCAAAACCAAAGCTGACCGGCCACGACGAGTCCTCGTGGTCTGAAAACCGTCGCGCCGACGTGGTGTACGAAGTCGAAAACTGATCCAGCGGGGGGCATGTCCCTTCATTGATCGCCAGTCCAACCGGCCTCGCGCGGATCTCCAAAACACGGCAATTCAGTTGTCGAAAGGGTAGTACTTCTGATTCAGCCAGGGAGCTACACAGCTTTCCCCGGCTCACGCCAGTTGCCATAACCAGATCGACGCTACCCCAAGGGATCTCGGCAACAGCCAGTTGCGACGGGAGAAATTGCGGGGAAAACCAGAGTATCCTCATTGGAAACTCCCATAGCCCAACAACTAGCTGCCTCACTCCGTCCGGAATCGCCTGTTCGAACGGTTAATAAACTCCACCGAAATACTCGCGGCTTCAATCTGGAGCACCGGACTCCGACTCGCCATGCCCAGACAGCCAAACCGTGCTGCCACCTTGCATTCGAGCCGATCGTAAGCCTAGTGTACGTAGATTTTGGGGCCGAACCGTACCGGTGACTCGCTGGCCTATCGCCAAGGTGCAACTCGACTCCGTTGCAAAGAACAGGCGCGACGCGCATGCCCACGCCTGCCGTTCTAGCAGGCTAGGCGATAGCAAGGCCGTCACAGGGCGACTTAGTGGTCTTCCTGCAACTCCAACGCGCAAGTGTGCTCCAGCCGGTACGCACCTCAGCGGTGCGTGTGTCGCCCTTGAAACCAGCTCCACAGCGCCTCGCCGAGATAGGGCAAAATCGCCACACAACCCAGCAGGACAAGCGTTTCATCGGTAAGCATGATTGCCACCTCCAGAGATAGGATGGAGATGGCTATCCGTCAAGCATAGGTCGTGCCGAAACAGAAAAGGCCGCTAGCGCGACCCTGGTTTGCTGCCGAGAGACGTTCAGGCCAGCATATCCGCCCAGATGTTCTTGGCCCAGCCCAGAGCGACCTTAGCCTCCAACTCGTTGCGTGCAACCGAGACACCGCCGGCCCCCTTGACCGGTTGCACGCTCTTGGTAACGGCATCGTATTGGTGCACTGACGACACGTGAATGACGCTCTGAGCGTCAACGAAGCTGTAGCAGGTATTCATCACTACCGGTTCCGGGTTCGGGTCCAGACCGGAAAGCATGTTCAGGATCGCTGCTGCAGCCAGCTTGCCTTGCTGATTGGCCATGTGCCCGGATTTTGGCATGGCGGGGGCTGGGAAAATGGCATCTCCCAGGACATGAATGCCCGGCGTATTGGTCGATTCCATCGATAGCCAATTGATGTCCACCCAGCGGGTGTTGATCAACTTGATGCCGGAAGTGCGCGCGATATCGCCAGCCCGGTGTGGCGGTATGACGTTGAGCACGTCCGCCTTGAACTTGTCGAATTCGAGGATGGCAGTATTGCTGCCGGCCTCGACATCCTTGACCTCGCTATTGTTGCGGTATTCGATAATGCCTTTGTAGAGATCGCTCCATGCCTTGGTGAACAGACCCTTCTTGGACGTCACCTCCTCATTGGCATCAAGAATGACAACCTTCGATTTAGGCTTGCTCTGCTTGAAATAATTAGCCACCAAGCAGGCACGCTCGTAAGGTCCGGGCGGGCAGCGGTAGGGCGCCTTGGGGATGGCAATGGCGTAGACACCGCCATTCTTCATGCTCTCCAATTGCTTGCGCAACGCTATGGTCTGCGGGCCAGCCTTCCAGGCATGCAAGACTTTGCTCTGGGCTTCGGCACTCTTTAGCCCGGGCATCTCATCCCACATGAAATCGACGCCTGGCGACAATACTAGGCGGTCGTAGCTCAACGCACTACCGCCTTTCAGGGCGATCGTTTTCTTGGTGGCATCGACAGCAACTACGTCGTCCTGGATCACGCGCACGCCCCACTTGCTGCGCAGGGCTTCATAGCTGATCGTGATATCTTCCATCGTCTTCTGACCGCCGATGACCAGATTGGAGATTGGGCAAGAAATAAAGGTCGGGTTGCGTTCGACCAGCGTCACCTGAACCCCCCCCTCGCTCCACATGCGCAGGTACTTGGCGACCGTGGCACCGCCGTAGCCGCCACCAACCACAACAACGTGGCCGCTAGCCTTAGCGCCGGCGGCACAGCCATAGATGGATGCCATCGCACCAGCTGCTGCACCGATTTTCAGAAAATCACGTCTTTTCATCAGCATCATGGCGGTTCCCATTATTTTTGTGCGGCGAAATAAGTGGCGATCAAATCAAGTTGGGCATCGGTGTAGCCCTTACTGATCTGATGCATGATTGAAGCGGGCTTGTCGCCGCTCTTGTAGTCGGCCAACTTCTGCAGGATCTTGGCTTTTTCCATGCCGGCCAAGGTATCCATGCCTGAGCCCTTGACGGCCTGGCCATTGGTGCCATGGCAGTTGGCACAAGTGGCAGCCAGATTGCGGCCGAGATTGGGATCAGCGGCGTGTGCCGTAGCGGCAGTTGCCAGCAAACAGGCTGCAACCAGTGGCGATAACAATTTCATTGGGACATCTCCTTCCTCACGTGAGGTTGCTTGTTATCTCGCCGAAGTGTTTTGATTTGGCGAAACCAGCATCGTACAAAGCTTATCGGCCTTTGACACACAAAGTATGTTGCTACGCAAAACATTAGTTTTTGACCATATAAGCATTCGGTTATAAATTGTTCCTGGTCAAAATTAAAAATGAGCAACATGGACAGAACTTTGCAGGTCTTCGAGCAGGTGGCACACTACTTCGGATTACTGGCCGACCCAACGCGCTTACGCATTCTGTCCAGCCTATGCGCCGAGGAACGTCCGGTTCATGAAGTTGTGGAAAAAATTGGCCTGACACAAGCCAACATCTCCCGGCACCTGAACATCCTGTATCGAGCCGGTGTAGTCGAACGGCGGCGAGAAGGCAGTACGGTGTATTACCGGGTCATCGATCCCAATTTCGTCGACATCTGCCGGACGGTCAGCATCAGGGTAGCAAGCCGTGACCTGGGCCGCGAGTTGGGCATGGGCAAGTAATTCGCACCAACGACCATACTCGGAAGGGTGGATCTTTATGGTTGATTTTATAAAATCAACGGTGGAGCAACTATCCGAGTTCAAGTGGCTCAAGCGGGACAAGGCAAAGATACATCCCCACAGCAAGCGGGGCCACATAACAAAAATAAACCCCCGGTTGAGGTCCGGGGGCTATACGGAGCGCCGTTAGCTGGCGAGTTGCTGCCGATCAATGCTGTTCGACGACATCCCGCGCTGGCACGTGCGCAAGCCATTCGGAAAAGGGAATTTCGCGTACTTCAGGAACTCGCCGCTCAACCGTTTTCCGGCGATCACGCCAGCCATTCGGCGGCCCGACCTCCTTTTCACGGCGATCCATCCCTGAGCGCTTGTCATTCTTGAAGGTCATTCGAAACTCCGACTCCATTGTTTTTCCATACAGCTTCACCTTATCGAAAAGCCTGCTCGTCTTCAGTGAAAAAAATCACACGCGAAAAAAATGGCCCGACTGTCTCGGGCCATTCGTGAATCAAATCTGATCGCAATAAATAAAGTCTGTCGGAACCATTCCTCAGGAAGC
>JAGWUW010000377.1 GCA_028868235.1 Betaproteobacteria bacterium
GCCGACGAGGAATGATTGAACTCGCTATGCACGACACCGGTGCCGGCGCTCATCGCCTGCACATCGCCAACCTGGATCACCGAACCGGTCCCCATCGAATCCTTGTGTTCAAGCGCCCCGTCGAGAACATAGGAGAAGATTTCCATATCCTGGTGCGGATGGGCACCGAAACCACCGGCCAGGGCGACGGTATCGTCGTTGATGACGAGTAGATCGGAGAAGCCGTTTTCCTGCGGATCGTAGTAACTGCCAAAGGAGAAACTGTGTTTAGAATTCAACCAGCCGAAGTTGGCCATTCCGCGCTGTTCGGCATGCCGTTTTTCAATCATGTCATAGGCTCCTGATGTGTCGTCGGCCGGGGATGAAGGCTTCCTCCGGCCGACCGGATGTGAACTACTTGGCGACGACGTGCGGCGATTTCGCCGATTGCGGCATCTTGTGCACCATGGTCTTGGCGTACTCGACACCGACGCCGTAGGCACCGGAATGGTCGTGGACGACCCCGAGTGTTGCGTCGTAGGTTTCCTTGCGGCTCCAGTCGCGTTGCATCTCAAGCAGGAACTGTTGCCAGGTGATCGGCACGGCGCCGGCCTGGATCATGCGCTGGACGGCCATGTCATGGGCGGCGACCGAGGTGCCGCCCGAGGCGTCCTCGACGAAATAGACCTCGTAACCTTCGGCCATGGCTTCGAGTGCCGGAAAAGTCAGACAAACCTCGGTCCACAGCGCGGCGATGACCAGCTTCTTGCGCCCGATGCGCTTCAATTCCTCTTTCACCGCCGCATCATCCCAAGTGTTCATGCTGCTACGTTCGAACACCTTGTGCCCGGGAAAGACATCGACGATTTCCGGCCACAGGTAGCCGGAAAAACTCTCCGTCTCAACTGCGGTCAGGACGGTAGGAACCTTGAACACCGCGGCGGCCTTGGCCAACCCCACTACATTGTTCTTGAGAAGTTGGCGATCGATGTTGGCGACGCCAAAAGTCATCTGCGGCTGGTGATCGATCAGAATCAGTGTGCAGCTATCCGGCGTCAGCAATTCGTGTTTCGGGTTGCTCATACGGAAATCCTTTCGAAAAATTCGAATCAAAATTGGGGGATTCAAGCGGAAAATTAATTCCACCGTCAGTTGATCCGCGTTGTAGGCGGTAAGTTCTAGCGATAATGCTGAGACATTTCGAAGTTAGTTATCGATGAATTCGAAAATGAGGTAGCCATGCTTAAACTTTCATTGGAAGCCATCCAGATCATCGACGCCATCGAGCGCACTGGCTCGATGTCCGGTGCAGCGGAAGAACTGCACAAAGTGCCATCGACCATCTCGTACTCAGTCGCCAAACTGGAGGAACAGCTGGACGTCCGGCTGTTCGAGCGAAATGGCCCGCGGATATCGTTAACCGAGGCGGGCATTGAGTTGATGCGCGAGGGCCGCTGGCTGCTGCGTGCGGTTGGTGACCTGGAGTGCCGGTTGAAGCGCATCGCCACGGGTTTCGAGTCCGAGCTGCGCATCATCCATGACTCGCTTCTGCCCACGCGCATCTTTGCCGACGATCTTCTTGCTTTCGAAAAGCTCAACTGCGGCACGCGGATTCATTTCAACAGTGCAGCGATGACGGGGGTATGGGAAGCCCTGCGCGAAGGACGGGCCGATCTGGTCATCGCCGTTGGCGACGGGCCGGCCGGCGGAGGCTTTGTCGCCAAACAAATCGGCGTCCTCGAATTTGTTTTTTGCGTGGCCCCGGATCACCCCCTGGCCATGCTCAAGCAACCACTAAGTCGGGAAGACCTGATGCATTACAGCGCCATTGTGGTCGCTGACTCTGCCCGCAATTTACCGACCAGAACAGTTGGCATGCAATCCGGCCAGACGCGAATCACCGTACCCGACATGTGGGCAAAACGTGATCTGCAAATTGCCGGTATTGGCTTTGGTTTCCTGCCGAAAAAAATGGCCGAATTCGAAATCGAGCACGGAACACTGATTCAGATGAGCGTCGAAGAGCCTCGCACAGCGGAGGCTCTTTGGCTGGCATGGCGAACCGGTCAGGAGGGCGAAGCACTTCGCTGGTGGACGGCGCGCCTTGGACGACCTGTGCTTGAGGAAGCCTGTTTCAACCGGTAGCAGATCAAGCGGGTCCAACCACAGTCGCCAAAAATCAATTCACTGCAAACGGTGAAATCGGGGCCTACAGATTCAATGGCTCGCACAACGACTCAACGCAGTGTGAATCTAGCTTTTCGTTAACAGCGCATTCTCCGCCGTGCGCATTGCTTCCGAAGCGAGCGGTACGCCGCAATAGACGGTCGCGTGCAGGATGACCTCGCGAATCTCCTCGTCCGTAGCACCGTTGTTGCGGGCGCCTCGCACATGGCCGGCCAGTTCATGCTGACGACCGAGCGCCGTCAGCATCGCCACCGTGATCAGGCTGCGCTCCTTGAGTCCGAGGATGCCGCGGCACCACACCGATCCCCAGGCGTTCTCGGTGATGAATTCCTGCAGTGGGCGGCTGAAGTCGGTCGCCTTGGCGAAGGCTTGGTCGACAAAGTCGTTCCCCATCACCTGACGGCGAATCGCAAGGCCCTGTTCGTATGCGTCATTCATGCTTGTTTTCTCCATTTATTCCGGTTCGTAGAGTCGCCCGAGGCCAGGCGGCCGCTGGCACACAATTGTCCAGTGGCGCTCTGCAAGGCGGATCAAATGGCAGTCTGCGTGGCGGCAGTCCATGTCGCTGTCCAGTGCCAGTCGTGGGCATTGTCATTATCTGGGGCATTAGCCAGCTCGCGCAAAGCGGTCTTCAGGACCTTGCCGGTGCTGTTTTTCGGCAGCGCGGATACGAAGCGGTAACGCTTAGGCCGCTTGAAGCGGGCGATCTTGTCGAGGCAGAGGCGGTTCAGCTCATCCTCGGTAACGCTATGCCCATCGCGCAGAACGACAATGGCGA
>JAGWUW010000378.1 GCA_028868235.1 Betaproteobacteria bacterium
CGGGCGATCAACGGCGCCTACCCACCGGGTTCGACCTTCAAACCCTTCATGGCACTAGCTGCGCTGGAGATGGGAAAGCGCACACCGGGTCAGGCAATCAACGACCCCGGTTACTTCAATTTCGGCAACCACCAGTTCCGCGACGACAAGAAAGGTGGTCACGGCAGCGTAGACATGTACAAATCCATCGTGCATTCCTGCGACACCTATTACTACATCCTGGCCAACGACATGGGGATCGATGCCATCGCCAAGTTCATGAGTGGCCTGGGCCTAGGTCAGCGCACCGGCGTCGATCTCGGCAAGGACGACTCCGGTGAATCGAAGGGAGTCCTACCGTCACAGGAATGGAAAAAACAACGCTTCAAGCGACCCGAGCAACAGAAATGGTACGCTGGTGAGACGATCTCGATCGGTATCGGCCAAGGCTACAACGCCTATACGCCAATCCAACTGGCCTCGGCGGTCGCCACGCTGGCCAACAACGGAGTGATGTTTAAGCCTCACCTCGTCCGTCATATTGTCGACACCAAGACCGGCGAGAAACGACCGGTTGAGCCGCAGCCGATCCGTGACCTCAACCTCAAACCGCAAAACATCGAAGTCATCAAACGTGCCATGGTCGGCGTCAACAAGGAAGGTACCGGCGCTCGCGCCTTCGCTGGGGCTGCCTACGAATCTGCGGGTAAGACAGGAACGGCTCAGGTCTTCTCGCTGAAGGGCAGTCAATACAAGGAAGGTGGCACCAAGAAGGAACTTCGCGACCACGCCTTGTTCATCGCCTATGCACCGGCCGACAACCCGAAAATTGCCCTCGCCGTGCTGGTTGAGAATGGCGGCTTCGGTGCTCAGTCTGCGGCGCCGATCGCTCGCATGGTCATCGATTACTACCTGCTCGGCAAGCTACCGGCCGGCGCAGCCCAGGACGACCCGGCGGCCATAGAGGAGGACAGCGAAGAATGATCGACATCGTTGGCACCCTGCGGCGCGGCTGGCAGCAGCTAATTGCCCACATCGACTTCCCGTTGCTGTTCATCACCTTGGCGATCATGGCCGTCGGCCTGGCCACCGTCTATTCGGCAACCTATGACGGCAACCAGCGCGTACTCGCGCAGCTGGGCAATATGGGCGTAGCCATGACCATCATGTGGTTTGTCTCCCGGCTGCCGCCGCAAAAGCTGATGAGCTTCGCCATCCCGCTGTACGTGCTGGGCGTCGTGCTGCTGGTTGCCGTGTTTCTCTTTGGCATCAAGGTAAACGGCGCGAAGCGCTGGCTTTCGCTGGGCTTCACCCGCATCCAGCCATCGGAGATCATGAAAATCGCCATGCCGCTGATGCTGGCCTGGTATTTCCAGAAATACGAAGCGACGCTGAAATTCAAGCATTACATGGTTGCCGCCCTGCTACTACTCGTTCCCTTTGCCCTGATCGCCAAGCAGCCCGATCTGGGGACCGCCCTGCTGGTCGGCGCGGCCGGTTTCTACGTCATTTTCTTTGCCGGCCTGCCGTGGAAGGTCATCGTCGGCCTGATCATCGCGGGTGCATCGGCGGCCCCCATGATCTGGAGTGTGATGCACGATTACCAGCGTAAACGTATCCTGACCCTGCTCGACCCAACCACTGACCCACTCGGTGCGGGTTACCACATCATCCAGGCAACGATCGCCATCGGTTCTGGTGGCCCCATCGGCAAGGGTTACCTGAACGGTACGCAGACCCATCTGGAATTCATCCCGGAAAAACACACCGACTTCATCTTCGCCGTCTATTCCGAGGAATGGGGACTGCTCGGCAACGCCCTGCTGGTTTTCCTGTACACCCTACTCATCGGTCGCGGACTGATGATTGCCTCGGGCGCACCGACCACTTTCTCCCGACTGCTTGCCGGCGCTATTACCCTCGGTTTCTTCACCTACGCTTTCATCAACATGGGCATGGTCAGTGGCATCCTGCCAGTTGTTGGGGTGCCATTGCCCTTCATGAGCTATGGAGGCACGGCGCTGGTCACACTGTTCCTCGGCATCGGCATGCTGATGTCGATCCACACCCATCGCATGCTGGTCAAGAAATGAAGCGTCAGCTCCCTGCGCTGGTCATTACACTCCTGCTGGCAGCCTGCGGAGGCCAGGCTCCGGTACGCGATACGACAGGCGACGGGACGAAAGGTCCGGCTAGCAAACCAACACCTACGAAGAAACCGACTGCCGTGCTCAAGCGTGGCGGAGGCTTCTACAAGGATGATGGCCCGGCCGATGAGATTCCCGATGGCCTCGATGACATTCCCGACGCCGAACCAAAATGGGAGCCTCTACACAAGCCGGCGACCAAGCCCTACGTTGTACTGGGCAAGGAATACGTGCCCAATACTGCTGTCAAACCCTACAAGGTACGTGGGATAGCCAGTTGGTACGGCAAGAAGTTCCATGGCCAGAAAACCTCCATCGGCGAGCCATACGACATGTTCGCGATGACCGCAGCTCACCCGACGTTGGCTCTGCCTTCCTATGTCCGCGTCACCAGCCTGCAGAGCGGCAAATCAGTCATCGTCCGCATTACCGACCGCGGCCCCTTCCACGCCGACCGCGTCATCGACCTCTCCTACACTGCCGCCTACAAGCTTGGCCTGATCAACGGTGGGAGCGGCCTCGTGGAGGTCGAGGCCATTATCCCGGGTGAAGCGACCACGACGACCTACGCCCAGGTCACCCCTCCTGCACCCCGCCCGGCCGCCGGCGAGAATGACGATATCGCTCAACTCGCTCAGCGTATGGCTATGGAGGAAAAGCCGGTGCAGACTACGATAGTCGGCACGAGTAGTGATGTGGAAATTCCCAAAGGGGTTTATCTACAACTGGGAGCCTTCTCCAGCGCGGAAAATGCCGAGAGCCTGAAGAATCATCTGCTGCGGGAATTGGATTGGGTCAGCGAGGCGATGCGGAT
>JAGWUW010000379.1 GCA_028868235.1 Betaproteobacteria bacterium
GCGTGTCGTCGTCGCAATAGACCCCAGCGGGACGAACGGCGATGATGAAGGCGATGATGTTGGGATTGTCGTCGCAGGGCGCGGTGTTGATGGTCGCGGATATGTACTGGCCGACATGACCTGCAAACTGTCCCCCGATGGTTGGGCGCGCAGAGCTATCACGGCATTTCACCAGCACCAGGCAGACAGGATCGTCGCTGAACGAAACTTCGGCGGCGCGATGGTAGCGGCTGTGGTGCGCGGTGCTGATCGCTCGGTGCCGTTCAAGGAGGTTACGGCCAGTCGGGGCAAGGCTGTGCGCGCAGAGCCTGTAGCCGCGTTGTACGAGCAGGGCCGGGTATCCCATCTTCCGGGACTTGAGGCGCTGGAAGACGAAATGGTACTCATGACGCCGGGCGGGTTTATGGGAGAGGGATCGCCAAATCGGGTGGACGCGCTGGTTTGGGCATTGACTGAGGTCATGCTGACACATGTTCCGGTCGAGCGGGTGAGACAGGTTACCGTCCCTCGCACCGTCACAGCATTCAACCGCCGTTAAACCCGTCAAATTCGCCGGGACATGGCCGTCCGTTAATCGGGCAGGGATGGACGACCTTGCCGAGCATGACGACGCCTTGGAGGAAAAGGATACCTCTGCCGACGTACTGGCAGAGGTCTACAAGCGCGCCATGCGCCGGTTCGACGAAAGCGCTCTGGCAACGCGGGAAAACCGCGCTCATTCGCTTGAGGCCCGCCGGTTCGTTTCCATCCCCGGCGCGCAATGGGAAGGCCCTTGGGGCGAACAGTTCGACAATGCGATCAAGCTGGAAGTCAACAAGGTTGGTCGCGGCGTCCAGAAAATCGAGCGGGATTACCGAGAGAACCGCATTGTCCCCGACTTCCGCCCTGATGGCAAAGCCGCCAATCCTGAGACGGCGGAAACCCTCGCCGGTATCTGGCGGGCGGACGACTACCGCTTCAAATCGCAGCAGGCCCGCGACAATGCCGTATTCGAGGCTATCGCGGGTGGCTTCGGTGCCTATCGCCTGACAACCGAATGGGAGGACGAGGGCGACAAGGACAACGACCACCAGCGCATCAATCCCGCGTCGATCATTGTTGACGCCGACCAGACGGTGTTTTTCGACATCGGCGCACGGCTTTACGACAAGTCCGACGCCAATTTCGTCTTCGTCCGCTGTGGCATGACGACCGAAGCCTTTACCGAAGAGTACGAAGGCGCGGCTACCACCTTCCCGGATGGCGCGGTGTGGAAGGTGAGGGACTGGTTCCGTCCCGACATGGTGTTCGTGGCGGAATACTATGAGCGCGAAGAGGTCACTGATACCCTCTGGATTTTGAAGCACAGGCTTTCCGGTGAGGAAAAGCGGCTTTGGGCGTCCGAGATTGAGCGCGGTACGCTGGCGCAGTTGGAAGCCGATGGCTGGGCCAAGCGCCGCCAGACACGCAAGCGTTGCCGTGTACACAAGTACATCCTTTCAGGCGCAGAGGTGCTTGAGGATTGCGGCCTGATCGCATTCGAGTGCCTCCCCGTCGTGCCGGTATATGGCCAGCGCTATTTTGTTGATGGCATCGAGCGCTGGAAGGGTTACGTCCAGGACAAGATGGACCCGCAAAGGCTGTACAACAGCAGCGTGTCCAAGATCGCCGAAACCAATGCGCTTGCGCCGCGCGAAGTCCCGATCTTTGCCCCCGAGCAGATGGACCCGGTTATTTCGGAACAGTGGGCACGGCTCAATATCGACCGCCTGCCTTACGCCTTGGCACACCCGTTGACCGATAGCGATGGGAATATTTCCCACGTTGGCCCGGTGGGCAAGGTCGAGCCGCCGCAGGTATCCCCGGCACAGGCTGCACAGTTGCAGATTGCCAACGCGGACCTGACCGAGGATCAGCAGGACGGCTCCGAGCAGGTTCGTGCGAATACCTCTGCCGAGGCGATGGATATTGCCGCCACGCGGATTGATGCGAAGTCGGGCATTTACCTCGATAACATTCGCCAGTCCGTGCAGCGCGAAGGGGAGATTTACGTCTCTGGCGCGTCCGTAATTTATGCCGAGGATGGCCGCGAAGTCGAAACGATGGATGAGGAAGGCGACGATGGTAGTGCCATCCTTTTCCAGACCGTTACCAACAAGGACAACGGCGAAGCGAAGGTCATCAATGACCTGACGACCGGCAGATACAAGGTGATTGTCTCGGTAACGGAAAAGACGGCCACGCGCCGGGATAAGACGGTCAAGTCCATGCTGCATACCGCCGAGGTTGCCAATCTGGCAGGGGATGCGGAGATGGCGCAGGCGGCGGTCATCACTGCGGCGCTCAATCAGGACGGCGAGGGTATGACGGACTTCCATGCCTGGCTGCGCAAGCGCGCGCTGGGCATGGGACTTGTCACACCGACCGAGGACGAAGCCAAGGCGATGGAAGAGCAGGCGCAGAGCCAGCAGCCGGACGCCATGACGCAGCTTGCCCAGGCACAGGCCGCAGACTTCGAGGCAGCAGCACAGAAAAAGCAGGTCGAATCCGTCAAGGTCGCGGCGGATACCGAGCTTACCAAGGCGAAGACAATCGAGACGTTGCACGGGCTTGGTCAGGCGGCAGCGAATGATGTTGTGCCGATTGCTCACCGCAAGCTGGACATGACCCGCCACGCTTGAGCGTCAAACCCGTTAAATAGCCCCTCTCCCGTACAGCGTTCAAATCCCTGCCATCGGCAACCGCTGGGCCGTCAACCAGTGAGGCAAGGGATAGAGCATGGCAGACGAAGCCGACGAGGTTCTTGAGTTGGACGCTGAACTTGAGGTTCAGGACGGCGAACAGGACCAAGCCGACGAAGCCGACGATCAGGCTGATGATGAAGAGGTCTGGACGTTCGGCGATGGGGAGGCAGCGCCAGCCTCCGAGAGTGGCGAAAGCAGCACGATCCG
>JAGWUW010000380.1 GCA_028868235.1 Betaproteobacteria bacterium
GTCGCTGAGGGGCTCGCAACACAGAATCCAGCGATGGCGCAGCTGGTTCATGAATACGGGAAAATTTGATGGCTTTCGCGCGCTCAACGAGCTGGAGTTGTTTAGCGGCAGATACCACCAGCTGCGGGTCCACATGCTAGCGCTAGACCTACTGTTGGAAGGTCACTTGTGTCCGGCGGCAGCGCCCTTGAGACAAACCGGGTGACTTGAGGAAGGGAGGATTTCTGGCTCATCGTAGCTCTTAGGAGAAGCGCAGATGAGACAGAAATCCGAGACGCGGGGCGGGACGCCCGAGCAGATAGTGAAGGACATCCGCCGGGCCACCCGGAAGCACCATTCGGCCGAGGAGAAGATCCGGATCGTGCTGGAGGGGCTTCGAGGCGAGTACAGCATCGCCGAGCTCTGCCGGCGGGAAGGCATTGCCGAGAGCCTGTATTACAGCTGGTCGAAGGAGTTCCTGGAGGCGGGGAAGAAGCGCCTGGCCGGGGATACGGCTCGGGCGGCAACCAGCGGCGAGGTGAAGGATCTTCGCCGTGAGGTGCGGGACATGAAGGTCCTGGTGGCCGACCTCACCCTGGAAAACCGCCTGCTCAAAAAAAGCATGATCGCGGATGGGGGCGACGACGAATGAGGTATCCCGCATCTGAAAAGCTCGAGATCATCCGGCTCGTCGAGCAGTCGCATCTGCCGGCGAAGCTCACTCTCGACAAGCTGGGGATCGCACGCCGGACGTTCTACCGTTGGTACGACCGGTTCCTCGAAGGCGGACCGGAGGCGTTGGAGGATCGGCCATCGGCACCGAGCCGCGTATGGAACCGGATCCCGCCTGACATCCATGATCAGATCATCGAACTGGCGCTGGAGCAGTCCGAGCTGAGCCCACGGGAGCTGGCGGTGCGCTTTACCGACGAAAGGCGTTACTTCGTGTCGGAAGCCACGGTTTACCGCCTTCTGAAGGCCCATGACCTCATCACCAGCCCAGCCTATGTCGTGATCAAGGCTGCCGACCAGTTCCACACCAAGACCAGCCACCCGAACGAGATGTGGCAAACTGACTTCACCTACTTCAAGATCATCGGGTGGGGCTGGATGTACCTGTCGACCGTGCTCGACGACTTCTCACGCTACATCATCGCCTGGAAACTGTGCACCAACATGCGCGCCGAGGACGTGACTGACACGCTGGACATGGCACTGGCCGCATCGGGCTGCGACAGCGCCACGGTGCTGCACAAGCCAAGGCTGCTCAGCGACAATGGTCCCAGCTACATCGCAGGCGAACTGGCGGAATACATCGAGGCCCGGAAGATGAGCCATGTGCGCGGCGCTCCATGCCATCCCCAGACCCAGGGAAAGATCGAGCGTTGGCATCAGACCCTGAAAAACCGCATCCTGCTGGAAAACTACTTCCTGCCCGGCGACCTTGCCGCCCAGATCGAGACCTTCGTCGAGCACTACAACCACCAGCGTTACCACGAGAGCCTGAACAACGTGACGCCCGCCGACGCCTACTTCGGCAGGGCACCGGCCATCATCAAACAGCGTGAAAGGATCAAACGAAAAACCATCGAACATCGGCGCTTGCAACACCGCAAACTCGCCGCCTAACATCAACCCCCAGACGAAGCCCGCACTCCGCTAATCTACGCCGCGAGTTGTGCCAAATGTTGTGACGACGGACAGTACTGCTGCTTGTTGATCTTGCCGTACTGGTTGTAGGGCAGATCGTTGGTCGCGCGGCTCGCTTCGAACCAGGCGCGCAGGCCGGTGCTGGTCAGATCGCCGGTTTCAATCTTGGCGGCGATGCGCATCATGTTGAACTGCCCGGCCGAACCTGACAGCAGTACGCCGAAATCGTGGTCCGGGGTCTTCGAACGGATGTTGACCGTGCCGCCAACCGCCGATGCGGTCGGGCTGTCGACGTCGGTGGTGCCCAGGTTGACGTTCACTTCGTCGATGATTTCGGGGTCGATCTGCTGGTTGGAGTAGATCGCGTAGTTGCCCGAATCGTTCAGCGGAATCCCGTCGACCGTGATGCTGATGCGGGTGGCATCGAAACCGCGGATGTTGAGCGTGCCGCCGGCCGAACCATAAGCGTCATTGTTCTGGAAGCTGACGCCCGGAACCTAGTTGATCGCATTCAGCACGGTCTGGCCCGAATTGCCGCGCAGGATGTTTTCAGAAGTGATCACCGCCTTGGCCTTGGCGGTATCGGGAGCGGAAACACCGCCCACGGCCTGGGTGCGGCTGCTGGCGCCGGTGACGACGATTTCCTTTTCGAAGTCAACCGAACCGGCCGACTGCGCAAAGGCGACGCCGGGGAACATGGCCGCACCAATCGCGATGGTGCTGGCGGCGGTGGTCAGGGCGGAAGTGAAACGCATGGCGAGGAGGTCCCCTGTTGCGGCCGCCCGGACGGGGCAGCCCCTGTAGAATTGCACGCGCTCCGGGCGAATCGCCCAAAAGCGCCAACTGGCGTCGCTCATACAAGCGCCGTGCGACCCGCTAAACAGGCCCGTGTTGCAAACTTGTGACCGAAAATCCCCGCCTGGGCCGCCAAGCTGACACGGCTGTAAGGAGATTTCCCGAAGCAGCATTGCCCGCGCAATAATTGTGCGCGATTGCGTGATTTCATGCGGAATCACCACCTTGCAGGCTGAATCCGCCATTTACGATTCTTGCTGCACTGCGGCATTTGTGCAACGCTTGCGCGGCTGCCCGGTTGCCGTGCTATGGAGCCGGCATGGGCGGACACCACCATCATGATCATGGCCATGGCCATGGGCACCATCACCACGGTGCCGGTAACCATGGCCTGGCCTTTGCCATCGCCGTCCTGCTCAACAGCGTGTTCGTGGTGGCCGAAGTGGCCGCCGGGTTCGTGTCAGGATCGACCGCGCTGCTGGCCGATGCCGGACA
>JAGWUW010000381.1 GCA_028868235.1 Betaproteobacteria bacterium
GTTTGACGACAAATCGTGCGGCTAGCGCGACGTTGAAATTACCCGATACCTGGATTCTGAGTGGAACGCACGCCGTAAATGATCGGGTTGAACTGCTAGGCGATATTTCCTGGACTGGCTGGAGTTCGGTTCCCAAAGTAGATGTCTATAACGCACAAACGACGGGTATTGCCGCACAATCTGGCACCGTGGCGCAAACCTTGGATACCGACTTCCGTGATACATGGCGGGTCGCATTGGGTGCGAACTATCGCTATACCGATTCGCTGAAATTCAAGATGGGTGTGGCCTACGACCAGACCCCGGTCAAGGGTGCTACTACACGTCTTGTTTCCTTGCCGGACAACAACCGGATCTGGTTGTCGCTGGGTGCTCAGTGGAAGCCGACCAAGACATCGGCCATCGATTTCGGCTTGGCGCATTTGTTCGTCAAGGATGCACAAATCAATAATGATCAGTATGCCGCTGGCAGAGGTATCGTGGCTGGCACTTTCTCCGACAGCGCTTGGCTCTTTGGTCTGCAATACTCAGCCACATTCTGATCTGCACAACTTCCTTGCGTACTTCGTCCCCGGCTTGTCCGGGGATTTTTTTATTGACCCCTAAAAAACCGTTGACCGTAAGGATTGCTCACCTATAATTCAAACGTTCGTTTTATTTAACGAGACCTTAGAATCAGACCAAAGGAGAACCGCTTGAACAAGCTGATCGTGAAGAAAGCCGCCGTACTCGGCGCAGGCGTGATGGGGGCGCAGATTGCGGCGCACCTCACCAACGCCAACGTGCCGGTCGTGCTGTTTGACCTGCCGGCCAAGGAAGGAGACAAGAACAGCGTCGTGAAGAAGGCCCTCGATGGCCTCAAGAAGCTGGACCCGGCTCCGCTCTCCAGCAAGAGCAAACTGAAGTTCATCGATGCCGCCAACTACGATGAGCATCTGCCGCAGCTCGCCGAGTGCGACCTAATCGTCGAAGCCATCGCCGAGCGCATGGACTGGAAGAACGACCTGTACGCCAAGATCGCACCGTACATCGCGCCGCAGGCCATCGTCGCTTCCAATACCTCCGGCCTGTCGATGAATGCGCTGGCCCAAGGGTTGCCTGAGGCAGTTCGTCCGCGCTTCTGCGGCATCCACTTCTTCAATCCGCCGCGCTACATGCATCTGGTGGAGATCATCGGTACGCAAAGTACCGATGCCGGCACCCTCGATGCTCTGGAAACTTGGCTGACCTCGCGCCTGGGCAAGGGGGTCATCCGCGCCCTCGATACCCCGAACTTCGTTGCCAACCGCATCGGCGTATTCTCCATCCTCGCCGTCATGCACCATACCCAGGCTTTCGGCCTCGGTTTCGATGAAGTCGATGCACTGACTGGCCCGAAGATCGGCCGTCCGAAGAGCGCCACCTACCGTACGGCTGATGTCGTCGGCCTCGACACGCTGGCCCACGTGGTGAAAACCATGCAGGACACGCTGCCCAACGATCCGTGGCATGCCTATTTCACCAATCCGTCCTGGTTGCAGGCCTTGATCGCCCAAGGCGCGCTCGGCCAGAAGACCCGTTGCGGCATCTTCCGCAAGCAGGGCAAGGAAATCCAGGTGCTCGACCTGGCTGCCCAGGATTACCGCAAGTCGGCCGGCGAAATCGCCGAGGAAGTCGGCGCCATCCTTAAAATGCGCAATCCGGCCGAGAAGTTCGCTGCGCTGCGTTCGTCCGCGCATCCTCAAGCCCAATTTCTGTGGGCCATCTTCCGCGACATCTTCCATTACGCCGCCGTGCAATTGGAGAGCGTTGCCGACAACGCCCGTGACCTCGATCTGGCCATGCGCTGGGGCTTCGGCTGGAAGCAGGGACCGTTTGAAACCTGGCAGGCTGCCGGCTGGGCCGATATCGCCCAGGCTATCGCCGCCGATATCGCCGCTGGCAAGGCCATGAGCGCGGTCGCACTGCCGGCCTGGGCCCTGGAAGCCGGTCGCACCGGTGTGCATGCTGCTGATGGCTCCTACTCGGCCAGCAAGAATGCCTATGTGCCGCGTTCGACGTTGCCGGTCTATCAGCGCCAGCTCTTCCCCGAGCGCGTGCTCGGCGAAACAGCCGCGACTCCAGAAAAATCCGGCGAGACGCTGTACGAGAACGACGGTGTGCGCTTGTGGACGCTGCCGTCAGTCGATGCCGGCATCGGCATCCTGTCAATCAAGTCCAAGATGCACACCATCGGCAATGAGGTACTGGACGGCGTCATCGCCGCCGTACGTCAAGCTGAGTGCACGCTCGACGGGGTCGTGATCTGGCACGAAGCGCCGTTCGCTGTCGGTGCCAATCTGCAGCAGGTCGGTGAGGCGTGTGCGGCGGGACAGTTTGATTTGCTCGAACAGACCGTCGAGAAATTCCAGCGTGCCTCTCAAACCCTGAAGTACGCGCAGGTGCCGGTGGTGGCCGCGGTGCAGGGCATGGCCCTGGGCGGCGGTTGCGAATTCGTCATGCATTCCGGCAAGCGCGTCATGGCGCTGGAAAGCTACGTCGGCCTGGTCGAGGCCGGCGTCGGCCTCATTCCGGCTGGCGGCGGCTGCAAGGAATTCGCCGTACGTGCAGCCGAGTGGGCGGCGCAATCGGCAACGCCGGGTGAGGTGTTCAACTACCTGCAGCCGGTGTTCCAGACCATCGCCATGGCCAAGGTTGCCAAGAGCGCCCAGGAAGTCATCGACTTCGGTTTTGCCAAGCCGTCCGACACCATCCTGTTCAACGCCAACGAACTGCTCTTCGTCGCCATCAAGGAAGCACGGGCCATGGCCGAGGCCGGTTACGCCCCGCCGCAGATGGCACGCGGCATTCCGGTTGCCGGCAAGAACGGCATCGCCACCTTCGAGATGATGCTGGTCAACATGAAGGAGGGCGGCATGATTTCCGCCCACGACTACAAG
>JAGWUW010000382.1 GCA_028868235.1 Betaproteobacteria bacterium
CGCCAAGGAATGTTCCGGCTCTGGTTGCAGCGGCGAACATTGCCGCGACCTCGGCCGCGTTCATCGCCGCGGGCTTTTCGCTCAACACATGCTTGCCCGCTTCGGCGGCCTTGATCGCCCACTCGGCGTGAAAGGGGTGCGGGGTGGCGATATAGATCGCGTCGACGTCCGGGTCGACAAGCAGTGCATCATACCCGTCGTGGACGATGAGGCCGGGAAAATGCTCGGCAAGTTCCGGTCGCTGCGGGTTGCGGGTACCGATCGCGACGACCTTGCCGCTTGGTGAACCTTCCGCACCGCGCAGGAAATCGCGCGCGATACCGCCTGGCCCCAGAATGCCCCAACGAACAGGGTCTGTCGTCATTTTGCCTCATCCCTTGCAATATAATCACTGATTAGTTAGGCCTGCATTTCCATAAGGTCAATTGGTCAGACACGAGCCGAGAGGGCAAACGAGATGGCGCCTGCGCGCGAAAAACTTGCCCGGGCGTCAGTATGGGCAGCCCAATTGCTGATCGCGGTTCCGTTTGCCGGGATTGCCGCGATGAAGCTCGGCAAGCCGATTGCCGAACTGAACCGGAATGTGCCCTGGGCGCTCGAATATCCGAACATGGTGCGCGTGATGGGGGCTATCGACCTTCTGGGCGCAATCGGCATATTTGCGCCAGCGTTCCTGAGGATAATGCCGCGCCTGACGGTATGGGCAGCGATCGGCTGCGCGGCGCTGATGATCTCAGCTATCGTCTTTCACATCGCGCGCGGCGAAGCGTGGGCTACGCCAATCAACGTCGTCTATCTTCTGCTCGCGATCTATGTGTGGTGGGGGCGTGCCAAGCGGTTCCCGATCGCTTCTCGCTAGCGAAGTCAGAGATTTGACTAGCTCCAGGACGGATCCTTGTCCGGTCTCCACTTGATCGAGCACCCGGCGCTCGGCTTTTGCACGCTGGGCGCAGGATCCCCCAGAAGCAGCGCATCGACAGCGGCGCGCATATCTTCCCCTGTCACCGGCAGGTCAGTGCGCAGCGGCGGCAAGCCGGGAACCGGCGGGCGGTTGATCTTCGGGCGGCTCGCGTCGAATTGGCCGGCGTAGTAAAGCCTCCGGTTCGCATCATAGAGAAAGAAATCCGGCGTGCAGATTGCCTGGTAGGCCAGAGCCACCTCCTGGCTGTCATCGTGGAGATACGGGAACGGCAGATTTCGTTCCTGTGCGAACAGCTTCATGTGGGCAAAATCGTCCTCCGGGAATTCATCGGGGTAGTTCGACGAAATCGCGACGACCTGGAGGCCCTTCGACTGATACTCGCGTGCGAAATCCGCAATCCCGTCGATGATATGAAGAACGAAGGGGCAGTGATTACAGATGAACGCCACCAGCAGCGCGGGCGATTCTGCGAACTCTTCGAGATTGCGCAGTTGCCCTTCAACATCGGGGAGCGAAAACGACGGTGCAGGTTCTCCGTACCCGAGTTGGCGCGATAATCTCAGCATAGACCGGCTCCCTTTCGCCCTTGCCCTATATCTGATCGTCGATTAGATCAAGCGGCAAGGTTTCATGCGTCGCACGGCATTACCGATGGAAACCGGCAAGAATGCTGTTAGGGCAATCTAATCACCTGGAAAGTCCTATGCCCGCGAAGAAGCCCTACCATAAAGAAAACCTGAGGCGTGACCTGCTCGAAGCGGGTCGGGCCTATATCGAAGCCAACGGTCATCTGGGCCTGTCGATCAGGACGCTCGCGCAACAAGTCGGTGTATCACCCGGGGCGCCGTACCATCACTTCCCGGACCGCCGGTCGTTCCTTCTGGCGCTTGCGATCGACGGGTTCAAGGAGATGCTGGCTGTATCGCAATCGATCGCCGACTCCACTACGAAGCCGGCCGAGAGACTGCGCGAACTGGGGCTCGCCTTCATCCGCTTCGCCGAGACCTATCCGCATCTGATCGACCTGATGTACGAGAGCGAATTGACTTCGCCCACGCTCGACGAGGAACTGCTTGAGTTTCAGAGGGTCGGCCATGACGCGCTGCGCAGGCAAATCGCAGCGGTTGTCCCCGATCTTTCGGATCAGGAGATCGACCTGCGGACCCTTGCCTATTGGTCTGCCATTTATGGCTTCGCCTCGATGCGAAGGAAAGGGATCATTCACACCAGTCCAGGGGCGGTTGCGACCGTGGACATCGCAGAAGCCATCGTTGATCGCGCGGCGCTTTCCGCTCTTACTAGCTGACGTAATGTTCCGGCTTGAAGGTCAGATTTCGAGGAGGCCAGAGGGAGCGCAAAAGACTGATCTTCGGCGGCGACCAGCAGCGTTTCCCCAGGTCGTCAAAGATGGTTCCTCGCTACCAGCGAGGAACCACTCGTTCAAATTTCGGTGTTTTCGGCAAGGGCAAGCGCGTATTCTACGTCGATCCCGAGATAGCGCACCGTATTCTCGATCTTGCTATGGCCGAGCAGAATCTGAACTGCCCGCAGGTTGCCTGTCTCCCGGTAGATGATTGACGCCTTCGTGCGGCGAAGCGAGTGGGTGCCGTATTCACTTCGTATCAAGCCAACCCCCGTCACCCATTCATCGACAAGCCGGGCATACTGGCGGGTACTTAGATGACCTCTGCGATCAACCTGGCTTGGAAAGACATAATCGTCCACGCAGCCACCCCGCCGCTCGAGCCACGCCAGCAGACTGCCACGGGCATCAGGAAGCAACTCAAACTGCACAGGCCGGCCGGTTTTCTGCTGCATCACGATTGCGCGCGAGCGGATCTGCCCGCCGCTGACGATGTCGCCGATTTTCATTTGCACGAGATCGCAGCCACGCAGCTTGCTGTCGATCGCTAGGTCGAACAGAGCCCGATCTCGTAAGCGGCGTCGCTGATTAAGGTAAAAGCGGATTTCCCAAATTTGCTTCGGCTTCAGCGCG
>JAGWUW010000023.1 GCA_028868235.1 Betaproteobacteria bacterium
AGCACCTCCTACATCTCGTCTAACGGCCGTTTGGGCCGAGAGTTGAATCGCTGCTTGATACTTTAATCAAGCAGGGAGGGTGCCGGCAAGCGCTTGCCGCAGAAGTGGATCAGGCGAACAGGCCGTCGTGCACCAGCTTGCCGTCGATCAGCGTGGCCTTGACGCGGCCAGGCAGCGCGTAGCCAAGGAAGGGCGTGTTCTTGCCCTGGCTCCTGAGGCTGCTGCGACTGACCAGCATGTCGGCCTGCGGGTCGAAGATGCAGACGTCGGCGGCGGCGCCGACGCGCAGCGTGCCGGCGTCGATGCCGAGAATGCGCGCCGGGTCGACCGTGACGCGCGCCAGCGCCTTGGTCAGCGGCAGCTTCATTTCCTGCGCCCACTTGAGGGTCAACGGTAGCAGCAGCTCGAGCCCGGTGGCACCGGTCTCGGCTTCGCCGAAGGGGACCTGCTTGCCGTCGTCGTCGACCGGCGCGTGATCCGAGCAGAGCGCGTCGATGAGGCCATCGGCCAGCCCCTGGCGCAGCGCGTCGCGGTCACGCTGGCTGCGCAGCGGCGGATCGAGGCGCGCATGCGAATTGAAGTAGCCGATGTCGTTCTCGCACAGATGCAGATGGTGCGCGGACACGTCGCAAGTGATCTTGATGCCTTGTTCGCGGCCGATGCGGATCATGTCCAGACCGGCGGCCGAAGACACGCGCGTGACGTGCAGGCGCACCCCGGTTTCCTGCGCCAGCAGCAGCAGGGTACCCAGCGCGACGGTTTCGGCGGCAACCGGAATGCCCTTGAGGCCGAGGCGAGCCGCCACCTCGCCGTCGTGAGCGACGCCGTTGCGCGCCAGATACGGGTCCTGCGCCTGCAGCCACACCGGGAAGTCGAAGGTGGCGGCGTACTGCATGGCGCGCAGCAGCACCTCGGTATCGACGATGCCGACATTGGCTTGACCGAAGGCAACGCAGCCGGCATCCACCAGCTCGGCCATCTCGGTGATGCGCTTGCCGCCGAGGCCGGTGGTGAGGGCGCCGATCGGATAGACGTTGGCGAATTCCGGAAGACGCGCGCGATGCTTGAGCATCTCGACCAGACCCGGCTCGTCGAGTACCGGATCGGTATCAGGCGGGCAGGCCAGGCTGGTCACGCCGCCGGCCGCGGCGGCGGCCATTTCCGATTCGAGCGTGGCCTTGTATTCGAAGCCGGGCTCGCGCAGGCGCGC
The DNA here is from genome assembly GCA_028868235.1 of Betaproteobacteria bacterium. GTDB lineage: Bacteria > Pseudomonadota > Gammaproteobacteria > Burkholderiales > Rhodocyclaceae > Azonexus. Next base: position 1,211 of record JAGWUW010000023.1, read on the forward strand.
CGCCAGATCGACGAGACCCGGCGCGACCACGCAGCCGCTGGCATTGATGGTGGCCATGGCGCCGGCCTCGAAGCCGGCCGGCGCAACCTTGCCGCCATCGCCGATGGCAACGATGCGGCCGTCGGCGATATATACGTCGGCCAGCTGGTCTACGCCGCTGGCCGGATCGACGACGCGGCCGTTGCTGATCTTGAGTTTCATTCTGCCGCTCCCTGCGTGCCCGCCAAGATGTCCATCACCGCCATGCGCACCGCGATGCCGAAGGTCACCTGCGGCAGGATCACGGCCTGGCCGCTGTCCGCCACCGCCGAATCGATCTCGACGCCGCGGTTCATCGGCCCCGGGTGCATGACGATGGCATCGGGCTTGGCGAGGGCCAGCTTGTCCGGGCTGAGGCCGAAGGCCTTGAAGTACTCCTGGCTGCTGGGCAGCAGCGCGCCCTCCATGCGCTCGCTCTGCAGGCGCAGCATCATCACCACGTCGACGCCGCGCAGGCCTTCCTTCATGTCATGGAAGACGCGCACGCCGAGGCGCTCGACCGCCGTCGGCAGCAACGTCTTGGGCGCGATCACGCGGATCTCGGGCACACCCAGCGTGGTCAGCGCGTGGATCTGCGAACGCGCCACGCGCGAATGCAGCACGTCGCCGACGATGGCCACGGTCAGCTGCGTGAAGTCCTTCTTGTAGTGACGGATGGTGTACATGTCGAGCAGGCCCTGCGTCGGGTGGGCATGGCGCCCATCACCGGCATTGACCACATGCACGTCGTCACGGCCAATGCGCCGCAGGTGCTCGGTGATCAGGAAAGGGGCGCCGCTCGAAGCGTGGCGAACGACGAACAGGTTAGCGTGCATGGCCACCAGGTTGTCGATGGTATCGAGCAGGGTTTCCCCCTTGGCCGTCGACGACTTGTTGATATCGAGGTTGATGACGTCCGCAGACAAGCGTTTGGCGGCAATCTCGAAGGTGGTGCGGGTGCGCGTCGAATTCTCGAAGAACAGGTTGAAGACACTCTTGCCGCGCAGCAGGGGCACCTTCTTCACGTCGCGTGCCGAAACCTCCATGAAGGATGCGGCAGTATCGAGAATCTGGGTCAGGATGCCCTTGGGCAGGCCTTCGATAGACAGCAGGTGGGCGAGTTCGCCGTTTTTGTTCAACTGCGGGTTATGCATGCTCCAGCCTCCAGGCGAGTTGACCATCATCCTTGCGTTCGAGAACCAGGTTCTGTCCTTCGCTGAGCGGGACCTCCCAGGTTCCGTAGGAGGCAGCCACGGGCAACTCACGCCCGCCGCGGTCAGCCAGCACAGCCAGTTCGACCGCAGCCGGGCGACCGTAGTCGAACAACTCGTTGATGGCGGCACGCGTCGTGCGGCCGGTGTAGAGCACGTCATCAACCAGAATGATGTGGCGCCCTTCGACGTCGAAGGGAATGAGCGTCGGCCGGCATTGCGGATGCAGGCCTTTTTCCGAAAAATCGTCGCGATAGAAGGAAACGTCGATCAGGCCGATATCGTCAGCCAGGCCGAGCAATTCCTTCAGCCGCTCGGCAATCCAGGCGCCGCCGCTGTAGATACCGACCAGCGCTGGGTTCTTGGACAGTTGCGGACGGATCAGGTCGGCCAATTGGCGACACTGGGCCTCGGCATCAGGCAGTGGGTTGGGTAGGGATGACATGCTGCGGGCTTTCAAACCAGGTTTGGAGAATGAGTTGGGCTGCCACCGCATCGAGCAGCGGTTTGGCGGTCTTGCTGTTGCGGCCGGTTTCGCGCAGGCGCGCCTCGGCATCGAGCGATGTCAGGCGCTCATCGGCATAGGAAACCGGCAAATTGAAACGCTTTGCCAGGCGCTCGCCAAACTTGCTGGCGAGCCGTGTCATTTCGTGCGGCGTGCCATCGGCATGGGTTGGCAGGCCGACCACCAAATGCGTCGGCTGCCATTCGGCAATCAGCTTGCCGATGGCGGCAAAACGGTCTTTGTTCGATTCAGCGTGGATGACGGTCAGGGGATGGGCGCTACCGAGCAGGGTTTCGCCGGTCGCCACGCCGATGCGCTTTTCGCCGAAGTCGAAAGCGAGAACAGTGCCCATCAGCGACCGAATCCGATCATGCGTGTCCGGCCACGTCGGAAAGCTGGGTGAAGCTGATGCCCAGTTTCTGCATCGCCGCCGGCAAGCGTTCCTCCGGCGGCAGATCGAACAGGATGCTGGCTTTGGCCGGTACCGTCAGCCAGGAATTTTGGGCGAGCTCGTCTTCGAGTTGGCCGGCATCCCAGCCGGCGTACCCAAGCGAAATGAGGATTTCGGAAGGCAACCCATCCTTGCCGACCGAGGCCAGCACATCGCGCGAACTGGTTAACCCGACATCGCCATTGACCGCCAGGGTCGATTGCCAGTGGCCGATCGGACGATGCAGCACGAAACCGCGATCCAGTTGCACCGGCCCGCCAAAATACACCGGCAGGTTGGCCAGGCTCGCAGCCTCTAGCTTGATGTCGATCTTTTCGAACAATCCGGCCACATTCATGTCGATCGGCCGATTGACGATAATGCCCAAGGCCCCGTTCTCGTTATGTTCGCAGACATAGACGAGCGCATTGGAAAAATAGGGGTCTTCCAGCGTCGGCATGGCGATCAGGAAGTGGTCGGTCAGGTTGACGTTGTCCATAGGTGGAATTTTAATCGCCGGGGAGGTACAAACCAACCATGAACCAAGAAAAAGCCCTGGTCTGGTTCCGCCGCGACCTGCGCGACCACGACCACGCCGCCCTCAGTGCGGCCCTGAGCAATGCCCGGCAAGTCTATTGCGCCTTTGTCTTCGACACCGACATTCTCGATGCGTTGCCATCGAGACAGGACCGGCGCGTCCATTTCATCCATGCATCGCTGGTCGAACTCGACGCAGCGCTACGTGCCCGGGGCGGCGGACTGATTGTTCGGCACGGCCGGGCGGCCGATGAAATTCCCACCCTCGCCACCGAGCTTGGCGTTGGTGCGGTGTTTGCCAACCGGGATTACGAACCGGCAGCCAAGGAGCGGGACGCAGCAGTCGCCGCAGCGCTGCAGCAGCAAGGCATCCGCTTCCATGCCGGCAAGGATCAGGCCATTTCCGACAGGACCGAGGTATTGACCCAGGCCGGCAAGCCCTTCACAGTCTTCACGCCTTACAAGAACGCCTGGCTGAAGCGGCTCACCCCGGCCGACTACGCGGAGTGGCAGTGCGCAGGACAACTGGCGCCGAGTCAACTTACCGGCGTACCGACGCTCGAGCGGATCGGATTTGGCGCGACCGATCTCGAAAATATCGGCATCCGGCCCGGCATGTCGGGCGCCCGCGCCTTGTGGAACGATTTCCGCGCCGGGCGCATTGTCCGCTACGGTGCGCTGCGTGACTTCCCGGCAATCAAGGGAGTTTCCTACCTCTCCGTCCATCTCCGTTTTGGCACCCTCTCGATCCGCGAACTGGTCCGCACGGCGGTAGCGGAGGAAGCAAGCGCCTGGCTCAACGAACTGATCTGGCGCGACTTCTATTTCATGATCCTCGACCATTTCCCGCACGTTGTCGGCCATGCCTTCAAGCGGGAATACGACGCCATCCGCTGGGCCGACTGGCCGGCCGGCCTTGCCGCCTGGCAGGCGGGCCGTACCGGCTACCCGCTAGTCGATGCCGCCATGCGCCAGCTCAATCACTGCGGCTGGATGCACAACCGCCTGCGCATGGTCGTCGCCTCCTTCCTGAGCAAAGATCTCGGCCTTGACTGGCGCCTGGGGGAACGCTATTTCGCCGACCAACTGAATGACTTCGATCTGTCGGCCAACAATGGCGGCTGGCAGTGGGCATCTTCGAGTGGCTGCGATGCCCAGCCCTACTTCCGCATTTTCAACCCGGTCACCCAGTCGGAAAAATTCGATCCGGAAGGAAAATTCATCCGCCGCTACGTGCCGGAACTGGCTTCGGTCCCGGACAAGTACATCCATGCGCCGTGGGCTATGGGGCGGATCGAGCAGGAAGCGATCGGGATGGTGATCGGCCGGGATTATCCAACACCGATCGTGGACCATAAAAAGGCCAGGGACGAAACCCTGGCCCGTTATGCGGTGGTCAAGAAGACGTGCTAGTGAGTCCGACGCGCCTGGGTATAGCCGGAGACTAGGTCAAGTAGTTCGACTTCGTCATAAGGCTTGCCAAGATAGTGATTGGCACCGATTTCCAGCGCGTAGTTGCGGTGCTTGTCGGCCGTCCGTGAGGTGATCATGATCACCGGCAGTTCCCGCAGGCGTTCGTCGGCGCGAATGTTGCGCACCAAGTCGAAGCCATCCATGCGCGGCATTTCGATGTCGGACAGGATGACATCCGGCATCACGTCGATCAACTGTTCCAGCGCATCGACGCCATCCTTGGCCAGGATAACCTGGTAGCCTTCGCGCATCAGCAGACGACTGGTGATCTTGCGCACGGTCAGCGAATCGTCCACCACCATCACCGTTGGCAGGCTTTCCATCTCGGTAGCTGCCGGTTCCGGCGCCACCGGAATGGCGGGCTGGACGCTGACCACCGGGGTCCGGCTGGCCAGGGCGACCGGGTTCAGGATCAGGACGACCCGGCCATCGCCGAGCACGGTCGCCCCGGCAATACCGACCACCCGCGCCAGTTGGGCGCCGATGTTCTTGACCACGACTTCCTGGTTGCCTTTCAGTTCGTCGACGAGGACCGCCACCCGCTGCGAACCTGAACGCAGCAGCAGCACCCAGTACTGCCGGTGCGCCTCTGGCATCGCCTCGGCATCGCCAAGCAGATGCGGCAGGAAATGGAAGGGATAGCGATTGCCCTGCCAGTTCACCTCACCTTGCTCGCGAATGGCGGTTAGCCCTTTTTCCTTCATTTCCATGACCTGTTCGATCATGGTCGACGGCACCGCATACAGGTGGCTGCCGGCACGAATCAACAGCGTCTGGGTCACCGCCAGCGTAAGCGGCAGATACAGGCGGAACGTCGTTCCTTTGCCGGCTGTGGACAGGATTTCGATTCGGCCACCCAATTCGGCAACCTCTGTCTTGACCACGTCCATACCGACCCCGCGACCGGCCAATTGGGTCAGTTCGGCCGCCGTCGAGAAGCCGGGCTGGAAGATGAAGTCGTACAGCGTGGCCTCATCGGCGGCCTGCCCCGGCTGGAGTAGGCCCATGGCCTCGGCACGAGCGCGGATACGTTCGACATCGAGGCCCTTGCCGTCGTCGGACATGGCGAGAATGATTTCGTTGCCTTCCTGGGCCAGCTTGATGGTGATTTCACCAACCTCCGGCTTGCCGGCCGCCAGACGATGCTCGCGGTCCTCGACACCATGTGCGACGGCATTGCGCAGCATGTGTTCGATCGGTGCCAGCATCTTGTCTAGCACCGAACGGTCGATATCAACCTGGCCTCCGACAATGTCGAGGTTGGCGCGCTTACCCAGCTCCTTGGCGGTTTGGCGCACGATACGGTACAGACGTTCGGTCTGGCTGGCGAAGGGCAGCATACGCACGCCCATCAGCTCCTGTTGGAGGCTGCGGTTCAGGCGCGCCTGGGCGAGAATGGCCGCGTTGGCATCATCGAGGTTCTTCAGCAGGTTCTGCTGGACCGTCGCCACGTCGTTGACCGATTCGGCCATGAAGCGGGTGAGTTCCTGGAAACGGGTGAACCGGTCCAGTTCGAGCGGGTCGAAATCGACCTCACCATCCGGCGCATGGGCCACCCGTGCCTGAATCTGCGTTTCGGCCTGAATTTCAATCTCGCGCAGCTGGCGACGCAGGCGGATGACGTTCTCAGTCAGTTCGAGCAGCGAGCCCTTCAGGCTGCGCATTTCGCCTTCGATCCGGGTCCGGGCGATGGACAGCTCACCGGCCTCGTTAACCAGGCGATCAACCAGGTCGGCACGAACGCGCAGCGTTGCACGCTGACCAGACGCCTCGGTTTCCGCCTCGGTTTCGGCCGCCACCGGCTGCACGGCAACCTGTGCTACGACAGGCACCTGACCTGCTTCGAGCGGCGCCGGCTCCTCGACAATGGCGGCGGTCGGTTCCTGCGGCCCTTCGCGCAAGCGCTCGACGGCCTGGGCCAGCATGTCGCAGCCAGACTCGATTTCCTCGATGAAAGCTGGCGAGGCCGAAGCGGCACGCATCGCCTCCTCGACGCGGGCTTCCAGCATGTGCGTCGCTTCACCCAGGTTCATCGCCCCGGCCATGCGCGCACTGCCCTTGAAGGTGTGCAACAGGCGGGCGATGCCGTGCGCCGCGGCACTGCTCGCCGGGTCTGCGCGCCAGGCGCGCAGTTGCGTCGTCAGGTCACGCGTCAGATCGACCGCTTCCTCGAGGAAGATCGGCAATAGTTGTTCGTCGAGCTCATCGGTCAGTTGCGGCAATACTGTCGCTGGTGCCGGCGCCAGCGCTGCCGCCTGTTCCGGCACGATCTCCGCCGGCACCGGGGCACTGACCGTACCCGGCAGTTGGATGATCTCGGCACTCACCGGCTCGGCAACTTCCTCGACAACCGGGGCGGGATGGAAAACGTCGTCCAGTGCGCCGATCAATTGCGCTTGCTCGACTGGCTCCTCCTGGCGAGCCAGTCCATCAAACATGTCTTCAAGCGTGATGATGGTCTGGCGAACGGTTTCCAGCCCCTCGATACTGGCCGGATGTGCAGAGCCATCGCGGCGCAACAGGGCATGCTCGAGCGCGATGGCCAGATGGTGGATAGGCATCAGCCCGACCGTAGCGGCAATACCACCCAGCGTATGCGCAGCCCGAGTCATCTCGAAGGTAGTGGGCGCGGACGGATCGACCTCCAATGCACCATAGCCGTCGACCAGCGTCTGCAGGTGCCCCCGGGCCTCTTCGCGGAAAATATCGTAGAGGGTGGGCGAGGCTGTCACGGTCGGCTGCAATTCCACCTCGACGACTTGATCTTCTACTTTGTCGACCGTTCCTTCGGCCCCTTCCGTAGCCGCCGCGATGACCACTTCCTCGGCCAGACCCTCTGGTGCGTTAAGCTCTTCGAATGCTGCCACCGGCACGGTGGTCGACTCAGGCAACGTTTCGCCGACCAGAATCTCTTCCGGCTCCGGAGCAAACTCGGGGAAAGAAATCTCGATTTCCTCGACCGCCGGCGGTGGTGCAGCCTCCAACTCGACGGGCGGCTCAAGCAGTTCTTCGCCAGTCGGCTCAGCCAGCACCGGCACCTCGACCAGAGCTTCGAGTTCCGGCATAACAGCCTCGATGGTCGGCTCGGAAACTGACTCAACAACAGGCGCTGGTTCGGCTGCGACGGCAACCGGAGCAGCCAGCGGCTCGACGCCGCGCAGGCGGCCGGCCAGGGCGATCAAGGCCGAGGGGTCGGGCGCGCGCCCCTGCCCACTCTCCAGATGATGGACCCAGGCCGAGAACAGCGCGTGCTCTTCCTCGATCATCTGCATCAGTTCCGGCGTCGCCCACTGATCCTGACGCAGCCACAGATTGAGCGTCTGTTCGAGTTCCCATGCCGCTTCACCCAGCTCGTTCAGGCCGACCATACGGCCGCTGCCCTTCAGCGTGTGGGTGTTGCGGCGAATTGTCGTGAGGGCCTCGACGTTATGCGGGTCGGCAATCAGTACCGCCTTCTGTTCGGCCATCGTGGCCAACACCTCCTGGGCTTCCTCCAGGAAAATCGACAACAATTCGGCGTCTATCTCTTCATGGCTGGAGTCAGCCAGTTGTTGGGTTGCGGCCGAGGGTTGCAGCAGTTCCGGCTCCTGCGGTTTGAGTGCGGCCAGCGCAGCATCGACCTGTCCACTGCCCAGATCGCCAGTTTTCAACGCTTCCAGCGCGGCCTTGGCGCTTTCGCCAAGCTCGTGATCGGCCACCAGGTCGGCATCCTGCTGGATGGCCTTGAGGTTCTGCTTGAGTTCTTCCTGCAGGCGTTCGTCCTGCGGCGCTTCCTTCAGTGCTTCTACCAGTGCTTGGGTGTCGCGTGCCTGGCGGGCCAGTTCCGACTCGACGCTGAGCATCGGTTCCGGCGCCGCCAAATCTTCGTCTTCCGGCTCTGGCGCCGCGGCCTCACCCCGCATGCGCGCCACAAAGGCATCGAAATCAGTCTCGCCGCTGGGCAAGGCATCGACGAAGAAGCCTAGGGTCGACAGTTGATGGGCGATATTCTCGAAATCCTCTGCTGCATGTGCCGAGCCGGGCTGGGCCAGCGCGTGGATTTGAGCGGTGCAGGCCGTCACGCTGGCTGCGGCGCCAAGATGACCCAGCATAGCCAGGGCACCGGCCGTCTGTTTGAGCGGACCGTCGAGCAGCGTCAGATCGTGTTCGCCGGAAGGATCGCGGAAGAAGGCGTCAAGCGCTTGCTCCACTTGGGCCAGATTGTTCTGGATTTCACGGGCTACCTGACTGATCAGCAGCTTTTCCTGCGCCCGGCGCGTCATTTCGTCGAGCAGCGGCACGGCGGCATCAGCTGCCGGCTTGCCGGCGATACAGGCGTACAGGCGAGCGACCATCAGGTCTACCTGCTGGGCAAAGTCGGTACCCAGGCGTTTGAAGCTCTCCTGCGCGTTCTGCAGCAGCAGGATGGCGGTCGCCACTTCCATGGCCACGGTATCGCCGAACCGAGAGACATCTTCGGTCAGCCAGTTCGCCACCGCACCAAGACCTTGCCCGAGGCGCTTGAGGTCGGTCTGGCCGATCTCCTCGGTCAGCGCCGCCACGGCACGGGCCTGCTCACCAAAGGCAGGTAGGCCGGCAGTGCTGCCGGACGAACAGACACGGTTCCACTGCTCTTCAACGGCACCCAGCATTTCGCGTAAACGGCGCAGCACAGCATCTTGCGGCTGCGTGCCGGATGCCAGTTCCGGCGCCGGCAACTGGGAAGGCAAGCCGAAGGTGGATTGCACCTCGGACACCACGCTGCCCGCATCCGGCGCAGCCTGGGCCACGTGGTACAGGGCTTCGCGCATCAGACGCTCGGCCAGGCTGTTCGACCCCTCGAGCAGGCGGCGGATTTGCAGGTCGATGCGCGCACTGACTTGGCGCACCGATCCATCGGCACTGACTGCCGGATCCTTGAGGGCTTCGATGAAGGCCAGCGCCGTCCACCAGAAGGAACGGGCTGCCTGGGTTTCCTGGGTGGCCTCAATGTTGGTCAGCGCATCGAGCATCAACTGACGGCCAGCCTCGGCCTGGTCCGGCTTGGTCAGCCAGCTGAGGAGGCCTTTCTGATAGCGGCTGCGCTCGGTCTTGAGGACCTGATGCAGGGCTTCCGGGGGCAATTTGGGCGTCGCGGCGAGCCGCTTGGGCGGACGCAGCGAGAGATCGGGAAAGAACAGATCGCTGGCCCGCGCGGTTGGAATCCCCCGGGCTTTGGCCAGTCCCATATAGACCGGTAGCAGGCGCAGTGGCTGGTTTGGCTCACCGGCCAGCAACTCATCGAGATAGGCTCGGATACCAGCCATCGCCTGGCGTACGGCGACTACTGCCGGCTCGTCCAGCGCGCTGCTGCCGTCCTCGAAGGCATCGAGCAGGCTTTCCAGCGACTCGGTGACCTGAGTCAGGCCATCCAGCCCAACCATAGACAAAGCCCCGTGCACCTGGTGCACGTGAGTACGGCAGAACTTGAGCCGGGTGACATCGGTATCGGCAACGTACTGGCCAAAGGCCTCTTCCGCCCGCTCCAGTGCCAGGTCAATTTCACCCTTGACCCAACTCAGGGGGCCCAAATCGAATTCAGTTGCCGCGTTCATAGTCTCTCGCGATCGATGTTCGTCAATCCACCTTGAAGCCGGCAACGGAACCCTTGAGTTCGGAAGCCAGTGCGGTCAGCTCATCGACGGCCTCGGCGGTACGCTGCGTACCGGCCGTGGTTTGTTCGGTAACGTTCAGGATGTCCTGCATCAGGCGCGCCACCTGGCTGGCGGAATCGGCCTGGCTCTGCGTCGAGCTGGAAATGTCCTGAATCAGGTCGGCCAGATCGCGCGACACCTGACCGATTTCGGACAGCGCCTGACCGGCCGCGTCGGAGAGCTTCGCCCCCTCGACCACACCCCGCGTCGATTGTTCCATGGCGGACACCGCATCCTGCGTGTCGGTCTGAATGGTCTTCACAATCGCCGCAATCTGTTTCGTCGCCTCTGCCGACCGTTCGGCCAGTCGCTGCACTTCCTCGGCAACCACCGTGAAGCCGCGGCCCGCATCGCCGGCGGAAGCCGCTTGGATGGCTGCATTCAGCGCCAGAACGTTGGTCTGTTCGGTAATGTCCGAAATCAGTTCCACGATTTCACCGATCTCCTGCGAGCTTTCGCCGAGACGCTTAATGCGCTTCGAGGTTTCCTGGATCTGGTTGCGAATTTCGTTCATGCCCTTGATCGAGTCTTCCACGGCCTGCGTACCTTTTTCGGCAGCCATCAGCGACTGGCGGGCAACCTGCGCGGACTGGGTGGCGTTGCTCGACACTTCCGTCATCGAACGCGCCATTTCCAGCGCCGACTGACCGGCCTCCTTGATTTCGACCGATTGCCGTTCGGCAGCGTCGAGCAGTTGCGCCGAGTTCAGGCGGGCGATTTCGGTAGCGGCCGTCACGCGGTTGGCCGCGTCGTTGATCCGGCCGACCAGTACGCGCAGTTCTTCAATCGTGTAGTTAATCGAGTCGGCGATGGCCCCCGTGATGTTCTCGCTCACTGTGGCAGTAACAGTCAGGTCGCCGTCGGCGAGGTCGCCGAGTTCGTTCATCAGACGCAGAATGGCGTCTTGGTTGTCGCGGTTGGTCTGGTCCGAAGCCTGACGCTGTTGTTCGGCGGCTGCCGCCCGGCGCTCGGTATCGTCAAGGTAGATCTTGGCGAGAAGGGCCAGCGTCGCAATGGCAGCGACCGTCAGCAAGACTAGAAATACGATGTACAGGCCACGACTGCCAGAACCCTCCTGATAGCCCAGAGCTAAGTTATCGGTAGCTTTCAGCAGATCCTCGCTGCCGCGAAAGATGCGTGAACCGGCCTGCTTGGAAAGGACCAGCGGCTGCATGTTGCCGAGAATGCTGGAAATGGCCCCCTGATATTCCTTGAAAGCTGCATCCAGTTCATCCAGCTTGCCCCGCATGTCAGTATCGCCACCGCCCTTGTTCAGGCCAGCCAGGATGTCACGGAAGGCATTGGTGTCCTTACCGAGCAGGAAGGCAACCTCCGGATTGATTTCATCACCGACGAGCAGGGCCGATGCGTTCTTGGCAATCCGTTGCGTCAACATCACCAGCTGGTTGGCGTTGGCGATGTCGCGGGAACTGGCGCCCGACTGCAGTTTCAGAGTAGCGATCTGCTCGGTCAGTTCGAGCATGGCAGCGTTGTTGTTGTCGATGGTGGCAACGTTCTTGCCCAGTGCAACCAGGTTTTTCTCTTGTGCAATCACTGTTTCGGCGTTCTTGTCGGTCGGTTCCCACAACTTGGTCAGCTCATCGAGCTGGGGACGGACACCATCCGGCGATGCCGGTACGCTAACGCCGCCAACATCGCCGCCAGAGGTCAGGGTACTGAGCAGTTTGCCAAAGGTTTCCCGGGAGTCCTTCAACTGGGCGAAGGCAACGGCGTTACCTTGCAGCGCCAAGGACGAGGCTTTGGCCAGTCGCTGCGAAAGCATGCGCATCTCACCAGAAGCGGCCACATAAGCCGTGTTGTGCGCCGATTCCCGATTGTCGCGGAAGACCAGAACCGCTATCAGCAGTAGCAGGAGCACGAAAATGCCACCCAAGGTCTTCATCTGCTGGACGACGGGTTGCCCGGCCAAGAAGGCCGGCAGCGGCATTTTCGCCGGCGTCATTTCGGCAGAAACAGTCATCGGCACACCAGCATTGCCAGCGCCACCAATCTTCGGAAACTTGAAGCCAAAAGCCATGGAACTCCTCCACTAGGGGGGTGGGGCTAAGACCCTCTGTCAGACCCCGATATTCATGAAATCCTGATCGGCCAGCAACTCGCGAACCGACAATTTGCGCCAGATTTTTCCATGCGTATCGGCGAAACGCTGCTGCCCCCAGGCTGGCATAGATGTATCAGCCGACTCTGGCGTAAAGTCTTCCGGGTTTTTCAGACCCAGCATGCGCGACACCAGGAGTGCCGCGTTGGTGCTATAGCGCGCACCAACCAGTAGCAACCGGGAATTGGCATTCTGAACGATAGGTGGACCGCCCCGGAATACAGAGAAATCGCTCACTGCGTGCAGATTACCGCGGATGTTCGAAATGCCGACGAACCATGGGCGGGTCAGCGGCACTGGCGTCATTTGCGACGCCTGGACGATCTCTCCACCATCGGACAAATCGACCAGCCAAGCCTCACCGCCAGCCTCGACCCCTAGCCAGGATGCAGCGCCTTTGCCTTTGGCCGCCTGACTCAAGCGAGTTGCCAGATATTCCTGGAAATCGCGAAGACTGGTCCTCCGTGCCATCGTGCTATGGCAGCGCAGCGATTCGTTGCAACAACTCCTCCGGGTTCAGCGGCTTGACCAGATAATCGATCGCCCCTTGCCGCAAGCCCCAGATCTTATCGGTCTCCTGCCCCTTGGAGGTGCAGACGATGATGGGAATGGCCTTGGTGTCGTCATCGCGGGTCAAGGTGCGCGTCGCCTGATAGCCGTTCAAGCCGGGCATCACGACATCCATCAGGATCAAGTCCGGCTTGGTAGCCTTGGCCTTGGCAATCCCTTCTTCCCCATTTTCTGCGGTACTAACCTGGTAACCGGCTTTGGTCAGCAGATCGACCGTAAAAAAGCGCTCGGTAGGCGAATCATCGACAACGAGAATATTCTTGACGGGCATTTCTTCTTCCTGAGCTACGAATTTACTAATTGGCATCTGTCTCAGCCGGTAGCGCAAAGGCGGCTACCGTCTGCAACAGACTGTCTTTGGTGAATGGTTTGGTGAGGTATTGGTCAGAGCCGACCATGCGCCCACGAGCACGGTCAAATAAGCCGTCTTTGGAAGACAACATAATCACCGGTGTCGCCTTGAAGCGGGCGTTCTTCTTGATCAGTGAACAGGTTTGGTAGCCATCGAGGCGCGGCATCATGATGTCGCAGAATATGACACTCGGTTGGTGGTCGGTGATTTTAGCCAGGGCATCGAAACCGTCCTCGGCGAGTACGACCTGACACCCGGCCTGAACGAGAAATATCTCGGCACTGCGCCGTATCGTATTGCTGTCGTCAATTACCATGACCTTGACGCCACGCAGTCTCGACAAATCA
>JAGWUW010000383.1 GCA_028868235.1 Betaproteobacteria bacterium
CAAGCGGTTGGCAATCTGGCCCTGCTTGCCGGCCAGCTTCTCCTGTTCCAGTGCATTGACCAGATCGACCGTCGAGAAGAAGCGAACCCGCTGATGATCGAAGGCGAAGTGCTCCACCGCGACAGTCTGGGCAACGAGCAGATCATCCGTCCCGGCCAGGTCAATCTGATGACCGCCGGGCGAGGCGTCGTACACACCGAGGATTCACTGCACGACGGCCAGCGACTGCACGCTGCCCAACTATGGATTGCGCTGCCGCCGGAGGTGGAAAATTGCCTACCCAATTTCGCCCACCATTCGGACCTGCCGCAGTGGCGGCAAGACAATGCCCAGCTGACCTTGCTGGCCGGTACATATGACTGCTGGACAGCGCCGGCTCGTATCCATTCTCCGCTGCTCGGTCTCGACATTGGTAGCGACCGAGCAAGCAGCGTGACGCTCACCCTTGATCCGAGCTTCGAATACGGCCTGCTGCCCCTGCAGGGAGAAATCTGCATCGAGAACGAACGCGTCCCGGCCGATGAACTTGCCTACCTTGGCCAGGGGCACAACAACCTGCAGCTCGATCTTGATGCCGCCAGCAAGGTCCTGGTATTAGGTGGACGCCCCTTCGGGCAACCGGTCCTGATGTGGTGGAATTTCGTCGGCTGGTCGAAAGCCGGTATTGCCGAGGCACAACGCCAGTGGGAAAGCGGCGATATCCGCTTCGGACCGGTCAGCGACGGCTTGGCCCCACGCCTCAGCCCTCCGCCCTTGCCCTGGCGCGACTGAGCCAGAGAGAGCTAAGGCGCTGCAGCCGCCTGGCTAGCCAGCCAGGCTTCGTAGCCGCCCTTGAGGGGCCTCACCGACAGATAGCCGGCATTGAGCAAGTACCGCGCTGCCTGGACCGCACCGGCATCCTCAGGGCAGGCGCACAGGGTGACGATTGGTTTGTCCTTTGGCCAGTCGCCGACCGCTTCATGCAGGAAGTCGTGTTCGGCGACACGAGCGCCAGCAATTGGCCCGGTTTCGGCGATCATCGTCGCCCCACGCAGGTCGAGGACCAGCGGCGGCATCTCGCTCTCCAGCGCCACCATCAACTCAGCCGGCGTCACGTGCGGAACGGCGCAGAACTTACGGAAACGATATTTCTGCCAGAGTTTCCAGCCCAACCAGGCAGCGAGCAAGGTCAACATGACGACCAGCGCCCGAGCCATGTGGCGGTCAAGCACGGCAATGACCGACAGCACCGCCCCCTGCAAAAGCCATCCTACCCCCAGCGCTGCCCCCGCCCACAAGCCGGCGCCGACACCGGAAGCCAATAAAAACCCGGCCTGACTCATGCGCAACGCACCAGCAATGGGCGGTGCCACTGTCGAAAATCCGGGAATAAACTTGGCGACGACCAGCGACGAGATGCCCCAGCGAATGAACCGGGCTTCGGTCTGGCTGACGCATGAGGAAGGATTGATCGACAGCTTGCACAAACCAGCCAGTACCCGATAACCAAATATCTTGCCCGAGCAGTACCACAGCCAGTCGGCCAGCACCGAAGCGACCACGGCTGCAGCCAATACCTGCCCCAGGCTCCCGGAAATCGCCGCTAGGCTGCCGGCCAACAGCAACGTGGGCACAGCGGGAACCGGCAGGCCGAGTTGCTGCAACAGCACGTTAAAGAAAACGACGGTAACTGCATCCTGGCGTAACGTCTGGATGATCTGCGTGATGTCCATGGGGTCAGTCGCAACGATTGGATTGCCGAGGCAAATTAAGCAAAGACACTGTTTTTCCTTGTTGACTCCTGCATTGGCAATGCAGATATTAGCCATTTGTCAGCCGCCACTCGAATTGGCGTGCAGAAAGCCAGACAGCGCACGGCAAGCCAGGTTCCCACCTAGGGCATATCCGGCAGACGTGGCACAATTAACGAATGCGTCCCTCCCGCTCCGAAACCCTGGACCTGCCCGATGTCCGGCTGCACATCCGCCGCTGGGGCGACCCCACGGCGCCAACGCTCTTTCTGCTGCATGGCTGGATGGACGTTTCCGCTTCCTTCCAGTTCGTCGTCGACGAACTGCAACGCGACTGGAACATCGTCGCTCCCGACTGGCGGGGCTTCGGCCCGTCACAATGGCTGAATCGTCCCTACTATTTCGCCGAACACATTAGCGACATGGAAGCCATCCTCGAGCACTACGTACCGGATGGTCAGGTCCGGCTGGTCGGCCACAGCATGGGCGGCATCCTGTCCTGCCTGTATGCCGGCATTCGCCCAGAGCGCGTCGAACGACTCGTCACGCTGGACGGCTTCGGCATCGCCCCGACAACGCCGGACATGGCGCCCGGCCGTTACCGGCAATGGCTAGATCAGGGTCGCGAGACGCCCAAGCTGTATGTGTACCGCGACCGTGCTGACTTCGCCCGGCGCCTGATGAAAACCGACCGCTTCCTGAGCGCCGAACGTGCCGACTACCTGTCTCGCCACCTGGCGAAGATCGGCGAAGGCCACAACAAGGCTGGTGAACGCCGTCACGGCGTGATCTGGAACGGCGACCCATGGCACAAGAATTTTTCGCCCTACCTGTTTCGCCTGGAGGAATCGATGGCCATCTGGCGTGAGGTGCGCTGCCCGGTATTGTGGGTGGCCGGCCGCCAGTCCTGGGTAGTACGCGAGTTCGAGCAGCGCCCCGGCGACTGGGAGGCCCGCCAGGCCTGCTTTGCCAACATGAGCGAACGTTGGATCGAAAATGCCGACCACATGCTGCACCATGACCAACCGGCCGAAGTAGCGCGACTAATCGAAGAATTCATGGCCTGAAAACGACAAAGCCGGGGAATCCCGGCTTTTCATCGACGCTACCGCCTGCGGACAGCGCGTCATCCCTGGCTGCGTTGGCCGGACGCTACATCATCGCGGCAATCACGTAGACGCCAAGG
>JAGWUW010000384.1 GCA_028868235.1 Betaproteobacteria bacterium
TGCCGCCGCCCTCGGCGATCGCCTTGTCGACGGCCGCGCGCAGATCGGCGAGCAGATCCGCCTCGCCGGCCCCGGCAACGATGAAGGCGCGATCGTGCGCCGCGCGCTGGATGTCGTCCCAGCGATCGGTGGGCAGGTTGAGCTTGGCCCGGAAGAAGTCGAGCTGCTCGGCGAACGGGGTGCCGAAGCCGAAGGCGGTCATGGATTGTTAGCCGTCAGGGTGGAGCTGCGCTCAGCAGCCGGGCACTCTTGCGAATGCGTCTTGGCGAATGACTGCCCTCCGCAGCCCCATGACCGTTATTTCCCCTCGGGCCGCTTATCGAGGCCCTTCTCGGCCAGCACTTCGGCCACGTCGTCGATGTGCAGGCAATCGCACATGCAGGCGTAGTCGTTGGCTTGCTGGATCACGGCAATGTTTCCGTTGCAGAAGTCATTGCCAGGCGTAGCGCTATGCAGCACGCCGAAGGAAACAACCTTGCCGCCTTCCAGTTTCACGATCTTGTCGCCATTCTTTGCCTCGCGGCCGTTCCTGTAATGCATGTCAAATCTCCTAAGATTGCGCCACGGTTTGTCTGGCCATGGCTAACCAGCGATCAATCTGGGCTACCTGGTTCGGCAGCCTTTTTCATTTCACGGATCCACGTCTGCAGCGCGGTCAATTGCTCTCCTGTTTCGTGGCAGCGCTCGTAGTTGTCGGCAACCGTGCTGGCGACGGCAGAGAGCGCAATTCCAGCGGGGGCTGCATCAGCGCCTCCGGCGGGTTCGGGAAGACTACCGGCGGCGGCAGCGTCGTGCAGGCGGACAAAGCCGCGAGACAGGACACAAGCAGCATCAGCTTCAGCTGGGACATAAACGGGCACCTCCTTGATGATGGTTTGTCCGGCCACGCGCTGGATCTGCACGCGGTCGACGTACTCGGTGACCACCTTGACGGTGGCCGCGGCCTGCTGCTCTTTGGTTTCGGCGACCTTGACGGCGGCCTTGGTTTTCGCGGCATCCCACTTATCCTGGATCTGCTCGCGGCCAGTGATCAGGCCGGCGAAGAACACCGCAGCGATAAAGGCGAGACCACCAAGCAGGCGGTAAAGGAAAGGCGTCATCATGTCAGCACCGCCGTCGCACGCTGGAAGTAGGCCAGGCGCTCGTCGTAGCCGTTGTAGCCGCCATTGATCGCCCGAGTGATGGCTCGGAAAGCGCCGGTATCGGCCAGGGTATTCAGGCCATGCGACCACCAGAACCATGCCGCCGATCGGCAAGCTGGCACCACGTCTTCAAGCAGCTCCGGGTGAAGCTGCAGGGTTTCGTCATCGCCGTACAAGGCTTTCGAGACGGCGCGGTAGTTGGCGCGGCCAGTGATCTGGATAAGTCCGCGCCCCTTGAAGCGGATACCATCGCCGGGTTCGGTATTTCCCAGGTCAGAACGGCCTTCGTAAGCCTGGCCAGAAGCGAGTTCACGGACATAACGCAGGCTCCCGGATTCATGCGCGATCTGTGCCAGGAACGCGGCCTGGCGCATCGGCGTATCGATGCCGAACTCATCCATGGCATCGTTGAGCGGGCCAAGAAAAACGCCGGCTCTCGGGCCGGCGTAGGTGATGATCTTTTTCAGTTGTTCCAGGGTAATCATGCAACCTCCCGTTGCTTGGGTCTCGACGTTCGGAACAGCACCCTGACGCGGCGTTCGCAAAGCAGCAGCATGGCGACACCAAGGGCCAGAACAGCAGTCGGCCAGCTTGGAATGCAGCCGAACAACACGCTGCCACCGAGAATCAACGAGCCGATCGTCAGCATGTAAAAGGCGATATTGATCAGTAGGGCCGTCCGCTCAAAATGGCAGCGATTGAGCACCGGCTCGGCGCGCACGAAAATCAGCGCGCAAGCCAGTAGCGTGATCAGCTGGGAAAACGCATCAAAGATGATCACTTGGCCACCTCCTCTGCCTTGCGCTCGGCGATCTCGATCAGCTTTCGACCGATCACCCGGTGACAAAGCAATCCGATAGTTGCAGAGAATGGTTTGGAAAGAAGCGCCGCATCGAGTAGCGCCGGCCACCAACTCAAGAAGTTGCGCGCCGCAGCTACCAGCAAGACCGCTGCCGGCAATGAGCAAATCGCACCAATCAGCGCAGCGATCAGGATCGACGAGGCGCGCTCGAACAAGCTCATCGGCGGCAGATATCGAAACGCCCAATATCCACCGATCGCACCCCAGGCAAACAAAGGAGGGCTAATCCCCGTTGCCATTTCGATTGCCGCCAGTCCGGCGGTCATAGACAGTGCAGCCGCTGCACTGCTGGTCGGTTCAGCCATTTTTTACCCTCGCTATTTTTGGCTCAAACATGAAGATGGCTTTCGGCTGGTAATGAACTGCCTGGCGATCCTTCAGGTACACATCGAGCAACCAGCCAGACTCGAACGAAAACTGCAGGCCACGCCACTCCTTCACCCAGCGGAACTGGAATGCGCCGCGATCGGAGCGGATGCGGTACCAGCCCTGCTGCCGGCGCCCCTTGTCGAGATCGAGGCCACAGCCAGATGACGACAGCTCGAACACCTCGGCGCCATCCACCTGGTGCGCGATGACGCTCCAGGAGAAACCGCATGCCGGATTTCGCCAGAGCCAGCAAACCATGCCAGCCCAGGTTCCCCAGCGTTTCGGACAGTGCAATGTTCGCCAGCCGGAATCGCCCCACAGGCTGTTATCCGTGCTGGTATCGAACCAGAACAGCCAGGCCGGCAGCCGAGGCCCGACCTCTGACTTGTTGGCGTTATCTGCCGGACCAGCACGCATCAGGGCAAACATCGGCAGCAGCGGCGCCACCAGCATGGAAACGATGAACATCACGAGGTAGGCGAGCAACAACATCAGGTAGCGGAACATAGTGGCCCCATCAAGAAAAAGGCCGCTCGAGG
>JAGWUW010000024.1 GCA_028868235.1 Betaproteobacteria bacterium
GTGATGCTTGGTGGGAAGCGGGTGAAAAACGCGCAGGAGTTGAATTTCGCTGTCCATCTGATGGAGCATTTGGTTGTGCCAACTTTCGTGCTCGATGCGGAATGTCGCGTCATCATCTGGAATCGCGCTTGCGAGCGACTGACCGGCGTTACGGCGAAGGAAGTGCTGGGTACCACCGATCACTGGCAGGCTTTCTATGATGGACCGCGTCTCTGTCTGGCCGACGTTCTGGCCAAGGGGAGGGCTGCCGACCTTGATCATCTGTATGCCTTCCATACCGAACCGTCCGAATTCGGTCACGGGATGAAGGCGGAGAACTGGTGTGTGATGCCTAAGGTTGGCGAGCGTCTCTATCTGGCGATTGATGCCGGGCCGATCTACGCTGATGACGGTCAATTGGTGGCCGTGGTCGAAACGCTGCGCGATATGACCGATTACAAGAATGCGCAGATGGCGCTGCAGATGCAAGCGACGATGGATGGCCTGACCGGAATTGCCAATCGCCGTAGTTTTGATGAAAAACTTGAGATCGAATGGAGTCGGGCGCAGCGCAGTGGCCAGCCTGTCGCTTTGATCCTGGCTGACGTAGACCATTTCAAGCGCTATAACGATCATTACGGACATCAAGGCGGTGATGCCTGTCTCAAGTCCGTTGCCAATATCCTGCAGCGTGAGATTTTTCGTCCCGCTGATCTGGTGGCGCGCTATGGAGGGGAGGAGTTCGCCTTCATCCTGCCGGGAACCGACCTCCAGGGAGCTTTGACGGTTGCCGAACGACTGCGCGCCGACATGGAGCGCACCGCCTTGCCTCACCCGGCTAGCGAGGTGGCGCCGTGGGTGACCCTGAGCATGGGGGTTGTCTCGACGGTACCGGGGCGCGAAATGCTGTCGGCGTGGCTGGTAGCAGCGGCGGATAAGGCCCTTTACCAAGCCAAAGGCGGCGGTCGAAATCGGGTTGCTGCAATCGGCGAAGAAGCTGGAGTGGAATGTTAGGTTGACGTTGGGCGAGTTGAATGCCGATTTTCTCCCAAATCGTCGATTCGAGAGTACCTGACGAGTGAGGGGCGAACCCTTTGGGGCGCGGCACCCCTTCGCCTTAGAATTGTCAGGCCTTCGTTTTTCCTCTGCCGTTCATGATCCCACCCTATCGCGGACGTTTTGCCCCTTCACCCACCGGCCCGCTGCATTTCGGTTCTCTGGTGGCGGCGGTCGGCAGTTATCTTGATGCCCGAGCCCAAGGCGGTGAGTGGCTGCTGCGGATGGAGGATGTCGATATACCGCGTAATGTGCCTGGGGCGGCCGACGACATCCTGCGTACCTTGACTGCCTTTGGCTTTGAATGGGATGGTGCCGTGCTCTACCAAAGCAAGCGCGTTGAGGCCTATGGCGACGCGTTGGCCAGACTGCAACGGTCCGGCCTGGCCTACGGCTGCGCCTGTTCGCGCAAGGAAATCGCCGATTCCGCAATACATGTGGCAATCGATGGTGGGCTGGCCTATCCTGGTACTTGCCGTAATGGCCTGCCGGCCGGACGCGAGGCCCGTGCTTGGCGCCTGCACGTAGGCAATGAGCGCCTGACCTTCGTTGATCGCCTGCAAGGGGAGGTTGTCCAGTATTTGGAGCGCGATGTCGGCGATTTTGTTCTGCGCCGTGCTGACGGATTGTTTGCCTACCAGCTTGCTGTCGTCGTAGATGACGCTTGGCAGGGAATCAATAATGTCGTCCGCGGCGCCGATTTGCTGGCCTCGACGCCGCGCCAGATCTGGCTACAGCGTTGCTTAGGTTATCCCTTGCCAGCGTATGCCCATCTGCCAGTGGCGGCCAATGCCGCCGGGGAAAAACTCTCCAAGCAGACGATGGCCAGGGCCTTATGCACCGACATGGTGGCGGCCGAACTGCTCCGGGCATTACAGTTTCTTGGCCAGGCCGCTCCGGGTGATCTGGCCCGAGCACCGGTCGCCGAGGTCTGGTCGTGGGCGCGGGAAAACTGGTCGTTTGAGGCGATTCCGCACCGACCCCTCATCATTCTTCCGGTCTGATATCGTGGTTGTGCCAGTGGCGCTGGCCATAACCTGCGATGCCGACCAAGGCCCGGACCAGGCCATAGGCAAGCCAGCGGAGCAGGCGTGAGTGCCAGGCTTGGCGGGTGAGATCTTCCGGCAGTAATTGGCGCGCCCCGTTGGCGATGGCCTCTTCCAGGCTCGCTTTCAACTCTTTACCGAACAGTGGGTCGCGCACGACGATATTGGCTTCCTTGGCGAGCAGCAGGCTGAATGGATCAATGTTCGACGAGCCCACGGTCGCCCACTGGCCATCGATGACGGCAACCTTGGCATGCATGAAGCTTTTTTCGTATTCGAAAATTCGAATACCGGCTTTCAGGGCGGTGGCATAGAGCGTTTGCGTGGCATAACGCAGGAGCGGATGATCGGTTTTTCCCTGTAGTAGGACGGTGATTCGCACGCCGCGTTGGGCGGCTGCATAGAGTGCCCGGCCGAAGCGAACGCCGGGCATGAAATAAGCATTGGCGAGCAGGATTTCATTTCGGGCGCCCTCGATGGCATCCAGATAGGCATTGAGGATATCGTTGCGGTGGCGGATATTGTCGCGGATCAGGAAGGCAGCGGTCTGTGTGCCCGCGATGTCGCAGCAGGGGGCACTGACCGGTGCCAGTCGAAAGCGTCGCTTGAAATTAACCCACGAAACGATTTCCCACATTCGGCGGACGGCATGGTGAATCTGGTTGAGCGTCGGCCCTTCGATGCGCACAGCGTAGTCGAAGCGGGGGCGCATGGTTTCCGGAACATTGTTGTCGTCGACAATGTTGATGCCGCCGACGAAGGCAATCCGGGCGTCGATGACGGCTAGCTTGCGGTGTAGGCGGCGGAGCCGATGGCGTTTCATGTGGAAACGCCCGATTTCTGGGCGATAGTACATGGCGCGAACGCCGGCTGCAGTCAGCTGGGGTAGAAAATCC
Source organism: Betaproteobacteria bacterium (assembly GCA_028868235.1). Classification (GTDB taxonomy): domain Bacteria; phylum Pseudomonadota; class Gammaproteobacteria; order Burkholderiales; family Rhodocyclaceae; genus Azonexus. Next base: position 2,978 of record JAGWUW010000024.1, read on the forward strand.
GAGGCGAAATTGCGGGCGCCAAAACCGTCCACTGTGACATTGACCTGCACCCCTCGCTCTGCTGCGTGGCACAAGGCTCTGGCAACCTCGCGACCGATTGGGTCATCGGCGAAGATGTAGCTCTCCAGATAGATTTCTGTCTGGGCTTCGTCAATTGCGCCGAGCAGGGCGGGGAAGTAGTTGGTACCCGAATTGAGTAAGGTCAGCCGGTTTCCCGGCAGAAACTCAGCGGCCATGCCTGGCGAGATGGGCGGATAGCGCAGCATGGTCGGATATGTTCGACCACGGCATGCCATGGTGAACTTCCGTCCGTTTTACCTCGAAGCCGCGTACGTAGATACGGTCGAGACGGAACATCGGCATTGACGCCGGGAAGCTGCGCGCCGGCATGCCGCCGGCCCCGCTGAACACTTCGTGCAGCCCGAGACGATGAGCGAGATGCTCGCCAGCCCGGTTGCTCCAGTCGTTGAAATCTCCTGCGATGATCAGCGGTGCATTGGGGTCGGCGCTCTTGTTAAGGTAGTCGGCTAGGGCGCTCATCTGCCGGCGGCGCGAGTAGCCGAACAGCGACAGGTGCACGCAGACGCAGTGAGCTGTCGCTCCTTCTGGCAACTTGATCTGGCAGTGCAGCAGGCCGCGCTTCTCGAACTGCAGATGTGTGACGTCCTGATTGTGGGCGTGCAGGATAGGGAAGCGGGAGAGGATGGCGTTCCCGTGGTGCCCATGGTCGTAGATCATGTTTCGACCGTAGGCACAGGCCTCCCAGACATTCTCGGCGAGGAATTCGTGCTGCGGTGAATCCGGCCAGTCTTCGAGGTTTTCCGCATGGACGAGGTGCAGTCCTTGCACTTCCTGCAAAAAGACGATGTCCGGGTTCAGGTGACGCAACCGCTCGCGCAGTTCATGCACCATCATCCGTCGGTTAAATTGGGAAAAGCCCTTGTGAATGTTGAACGTGGTGATGTGCAACGTGGGCTTGTCCATGATGTCCTCAGGAGATGGCTAACATCCGGTCGAGTGCCAGTTTGGCGAGTCCGGCCTCGTGCTTCGGCACCTTGATGGCATTGACCACCTTGCCTTCGGCTAGATTTTCCAGCGTCCATGCTAGGTGCTGCGGGTCGATGCGCTGCATGGTCGAGCACATGCAGATAGTGGTCGCCATGAACTGGACGATCTTGTTCTGCGGCAAGACCTCTTTGGCTAGACGGTCAACGAGGTTGAGTTCGGTACCAACCAGCCAGCGCGTGCCCTCTGGCGCTTCCTTTATGGTCTTGACGATGTGTTCGGTGGAGCCGACGTAATCGGAGGCTGCGCAGACCTCGAAATTGCATTCTGGGTGAGAAATAACCTTGCCTTCCGGGTACTTGGCGCGGAAGGCATCGATGTGCGCCTTCTGGAACATCTGGTGCACCGAGCAGTGCCCCTTCCATAACAGGATACGCGCTTTCTTGATCTGTTCCGGCGTCAGGCCGCCGAGTTCGAGGTCGGGGTCCCATACGACCATCTCCTCCATGGCGAAGCCCATGTTGTGGCCGGTCCACCGGCCCAAGTGCTGGTCGGGAAAGAAGAGTACCTTGGGGCGTTGTGCGAAGGCCCACTTGGCGATGGTGCCGGCGTTCGACGAGGTGCACACGATGCCGCCATGCTCGCCGCAGAAGGCCTTTAGGTCGGCTGCCGAGTTGATGTAGGTGACTGGAGTGACTTCCTCGTCGGCATTCAGTACCTCGTTCAGCTCACGCCAGCAGCGCTCAACCTTGGCCAAATTGGCCATGTCGGCCATCGAGCAGCCGGCGGCGAGGTCGGGCAGAATCGCGGTCTGGCTCGGGGCGGTCATGATGTCGGCGACTTCGGCCATGAAATGCACGCCACAGAAAATGACGTATTCCGAATCGGTCTGCGAGGCTAGGCGCGAGAGCTTGAGTGAGTCTCCTGTCAGGTCGGCATACTGGTAAACGTCGGCCCTTTGGTAGTGATGGCAAAGGATGACTGCCTTCTTGCCGAGTTTGGCGCGTGCGGCGCGGATGCGCTCATGGCAGGCTTCGTCGGACAGGACGTTGAAGGGATCGAAGGAAATGGTTGCTGTCTGCATTGCTGATCTCTGAAAAGGGCCATTCTCCGGCCGCGTAATTATCCCTGAATCCACGGTAAGCCGGCGTGGCGCCAGCCGCCAATGTTGCCACGATGCCCGTTGGCATCCCGGTCACCCTCGAAACCTTCGAGGATGTTGTAGCAGTCGCCGTAGCCGGCTTCGGTGGCCGCCGTCGCCGCGCCGATCGAGCGTGCGCCGCTGCGACACAGGAACATCACCAGAGCTTCAGGGGCGACTTGGCGCTTGAGTTCGGCCAGAAAGTTCGGGTTGCGCACACCGCCGGGGTATTGGTTCCACTCGATCTCGACTGCCCCGGGAACGCGACCAACCCAGTCCCATTCTGCCCGGGTGCGAACATCAACCAGCTTGGCGCCAGGGGCCAACTGTAGCAGCTCATAGGCTTCATGTGGCGTCAATTCACCCTTGTAGGGGCGTTCCAGCGTTTGACCGCGGGCTGCCGCCAAATTCAGGATTTCAGTTATCTTTCCCATAATGTCCAACTGCTAGAATCGGAAGCCGTTAGTATAGGGCAGAGCAGGTAGCGTAAGGGGAGCGCGCGGCAGCAACATCTTTTACAGGCCGGGCTGCCGAAGTGCAAAGGGCAACCGGGGTCAGTGTTGCCGTCAGTCTGGTAATGACCCTCGCCCAGTTGGCAGCGCACCCATCTTGCCGACGAGGCACATCCCTGCAGCCAAGTGCTGTGGGATGATCCGGGAGCGCTCGATGTGCTGGTCGCCGACTTAAAGCCGCTGCTACTCAATCTACCGCGACTGGAGAAAATCATCCTGCATTCACCTGAATGACAAGGTCGAGGTTTTCCCGGGGTACGCGTTTTTCGAAAGCGGCGAGGCGCTGAAACGGGGCGGATAATGCCATTGCGGAACGCCTGAAGGTGCATACCGTCGTGCGCAGCCGATCCTTGATGGGCACATTGGCACCAATGTGGTGCATTGGTGGATGTTTGCGCCCCATTATTGTGCGTCAATTCTTTGTTTATCGCCGGCATCTCATTGTGGCAAAATGGAAAGATTACTCACTGACCTTTGGCATACTTCGTGCTGAAGTTTCCGAGTTGTAATTTTTTGATTGTTGCCGGATATGCCGGCACCTTGTTTTCTTAGGAGACTGACTCTTATGGCAACCCCGCAAGACGTGATGAAGATGGTCAAGGAAAACGACGCCAAGTTCGTCGATTTCCGTTTCACCGATACCCGTGGCAAAGAACAGCACGTCACCGTGCCGGTTTCCGCCTTCGACGAAGACAAGTTCGAAAACGGCCACGCTTTCGACGGCTCCTCCATCGCTGGCTGGAAGGGTATCCAGGCTTCCGACATGTTGCTGATGCCGGATCCGGCTACCGCCTACATCGACCCGTTCTTCGACGAAACCACCGTCGTGCTGTCCTGCGACGTCGTTGATCCGGCCGACGGCCGTGGTTACGACCGCGACCCGCGCTCCATCGCCAAGCGCGCTGAAGCCTACCTGAAGTCCTCTGGTATCGGCGACACCGCCTACTTCGGTCCGGAACCCGAATTCTTCATCTTCGACGGCGTCGAGTGGAATGTCGACATGTCCGGCTGCTCCCTGAAAATCCACTCTGCTGAAGCAGCCTGGAATTCCGGCGAAAAGAACGAAGGCAATGGCGCCACCGGTCACCGTCCGACCGTCAAGGGCGGCTACTTCCCGGTTCCGCCGGTCGACAGCCTGCACGACATCCGTTCGGCCATGGTCCTGACCCTGGAAGCCATCGGTTGCCCGGTTGAAGTTCACCACCACGAAGTGGCCAACGCCGGTCAGTGCGAAATCGGTACCGTGTTCAACACCCTGGTCAAGCGTGCCGACCAGACCCAGATGCTGAAGTACGTTGTGCACAACGTTGCTCACCAGTACGGCAAGACCGCCACCTTCATGCCGAAGCCGATCGTCGGCGACAACGGCTCCGGCATGCACGTTCACCAGTCCATCTGGAAGGATGGCAAGAACCTGTTCGCCGGTGACGGCTACGCTGGCCTGTCTGAAACTGCCCTGTTCTACATCGGCGGCATCATCAAGCACGCCAAGGCCCTGAACGCGATCACCAACCCGGGTACCAACTCCTACAAGCGTCTGGTCCCGCACTACGAAGCTCCGGTCAAGCTGGCCTACTCCGCCAAGAACCGTTCCGCTTCGATCCGTATCCCGTTCGTCGCCTCGACCAAGGCCCGTCGTATCGAAACCCGCTTCCCGGATCCGATCGCCAACCCGTACCTGTGCTTCGCCGCCCTGCTGATGGCTGGTCTGGACGGTATCCAGAACAAGATCCACCCGGGCGATCCGGCTTCCAAGAACCTGTACGATCTGCCGCCGGAAGAAGATGCACAGATCCCGACTGTCTGCGCCTCCCTCGAAGAAGCGCTGGCCGCTCTGGAAGCTGACCACGAGTTCCTGACCCGTGGTGGCGTCTTCTCCAACGACTGGATCGATGCTTATATCAGCCTGAAGATGGAAGAAGTCAACCGCGTTCGCATGACGACCCACCCGGTTGAATTCGATCTGTACTACAGCTGCTAATCGGCACTGAGTCAAAAAGGGCGGGTTTCCCGCCCTTTTTTTGTCCACTTTTTCGTGGTCATGCCGTTAAGTCCGGTACACTGAAAAAGTAACGAGGAACGATGACGATGACACGCAGTTTGCTTGCTTTGATGGTTGCCTTGATGCCTTTGACGGTGTCCGCTCAGGCCATCTATAAATGCGTCGATGCCAATGGTAGTACGACCTATGCCAGCTCACGCCTCGACAAGAATTGCAAGGTAATTTCCAGCGGCCCCGAAAACACGCTGCCTGCACCCAAGGCTCGGTCGGGCGGAGCTGCCTCCAATCCCTCTCCGGCAGGTTTTCCCCGTGTTGGAGAAGATGTTCAAAAGGCCCGTGATGGGGATCGCCGCCTTATTCTTGAGCAGGAACTGGCTGGTGAGCAGCGCAACCTGGAACAGGCAAAGAAGGAACTGGCCGAGCAGGAGGCAACCCGGGGAGGCCCGAGCGACCGGACGGCCCCGTATCGCGACCGAGTTAGCCAGCACGAACGTAATATCCAGGCGATCCAGAAGGAATTGGGAAATTTAAAGTAGTTTGGCCATCGCCGCTTAGCCAAGTTTTGGGGCGTCGCTGCGCCCCTTGCCATTGCTAAAACAACCATAAATTAACTGTCGCTTTTGACCTTGTGCCAGGCAGCGTAGAGCGCTGGCAGGAAGAGCAGCGTCAGGGCGGTGGCGACGATCAGCCCCCCCATGATGGCTACCGCCATCGGTCCAAAAAAGTCGTTGCGCGATAGCGGGATCATGGCCAACACCGCTGCAGCGGCGGTCAGCACGATAGGGCGGAAGCGGCGCACTGTTGATTCGACGATGGCGTCGCGCCGCGCTTTGCCGGCAGCCAAATCCTGTTCGATCTGATCGACGAGGATGACCGAGTTGCGCATGATCATGCCGAACAGGGCGATCGTTCCGAGCAGTGCCATGAAGCCGAAGGGCTGATTGAACACGAGCAGGAACAGTGTAATACCGATGATGCCGAGCGGCGCCGTCAACAGCACCATGGCCACCCGCGACACACTCTGCAACTGGATCATCAGGATGCTCACCACGACTAGAACAAACAGCGGAATGCCCGCCATTACCGAGCCGGAACCCTTGGCGGACTCCTCGACCGAGCCGCCGGTGGCGATCCGGTAGCCGTCCGGCAGGGCGGCCTGGATGGCGTCGATTTGCGGCTTGATGCGGTCGACGATGGTAGCCGGCTGTGTCTTGCCGTACAGGTTGCCACGCACCGTAATAGTCGGTAGGCGGTCGCGCCGCCAGATCAGGCCCGGTTCGAAGCCGTGCTTGAGGCGGCCGATCTGGCTGAGTGCCACGCTCTTGCCGGCGCGCGTCGGTACCGACAGGTCGGCCAGGGAGGAAAGGTGCTGCCGTTCGTCGCGGTCTCCACGCAGCACGAGATCGATGGTCTTCTCGCCTTCGCGGAAGCTGGTCACTGCGTAGCCGTTCAGCGACATGTTGAGCAGGGCGGCGATGTCCTGGCTGGATACGCCGAGCAGGCGTGCCTTGTCCTGGTCGATCTCGATTTCGATGCGCTTCGACAACTCGCTCCAGTCGAGATTGATATTGCTCAGCTCGGGGGCCTGTCGCATGACGTCGGCGATTTGGGCCGCGGCCTTGCGCAACACGTCAGTTTCTTCGCCGGATATCCGGTACTGGACCGGATAGCCGACCGGCGGGCCGTTTTCGATGCGGCTGATGCTGGCTCGGGCGCCGAAGCTCTCGCTGTCGTACAGGCGGATCAGGCGTTCGCGTAGGGCTTCCCGGGCTTCAACGTTGCGCGCCACGATGACGAACTGGCTGACGTTGCTAGAGGCAAGCTGCTGGTCGAGGCCGAGGTAGTAGCGCGGGGAACCGGATCCGATGTAGGCGATGTAATGCTCGAAATCGTCGTGCTCGGCCTTGTCTTTTTCCAGCCAGGTTTCGAGCAGATGCGCCTCGGCATCGATGGCAGTGATCGACGAACCTTCGGGAAGGCGCAGTTCGACGTTGAGTTCGAGGCGTGTCGAGTTCGGGAAAAATTGCTTCTGCACCTTGCCCATGCCAACGAGTGACAGCACGAACATGGCAACGGTGATGGCGATGACCAGCCAGCGGCGGCGTACGCACCAGGCTACCAGCCGGCGAAAGCGGCTGTAGAAAGGAGTGCCGTAAACGTCGTGATCCTCGGCGTGGCCGGGGCCGTTGAGGCCGAGCTTGTCGACCAGCCAGGCTAGGCGGGGCGCCCTTTTCTCCCAGGCGCGGGCGGTTGTGGCGGTGCGCGGGTCGGGCAGCAGCTTGTAGCCCAGCCAGGGGATGGCGATCACGGCAGCCAGCCAGGAGATGAGCAGGGAAACCGCATTGATCTGGAAGAAGGCGAAGGCGTATTCGCCGGTCGATGACTTGGCCAGCGCGATGGGGATGAAGCCGGCGACGGTGACCAGGGTGCCCGACAGCATCGGCCCGGCCGTGCTAGTGAAGGCGAAGGAAGCGGCACGAGTGCGTTCCCAGCCCTGTTCCATTTTTACCCACATCATTTCGACGGCGATGATGGCATCGTCGACCAGTAGGCCCAGCGCCAGGACCAGCGCACCGAGCGATACCTTGTGTAAACCAACGTTGAAGAGTGACATGACGAAGAAGGTCGCGGCCAGCACCAACGGAATGGAAATGGCGACGACCAGGCCGGTCCGGATGCCGAGGCTGAGAAAGGTAACTGCCATGACAACCAGTACTGCCTCGGCGAGCGACTGGACGAAAGCCTGGACCGAGCGTTTGACGGCATCGGGCTGGCTGGCTGCCTCCCCAATCTCTACGCCAACCGGCAGGGTGGCCTGCAGTGTGGTGATCCGGCGGTGGAGATCCTTGCCAAGTTGGATGATGTCGCCACCCTTGGCCATGGATACACCAATGGCCAATGCCCGCTTGCCCCCAAAGCGTACTTGCGTGGCCGGTGGGTCGATTGTGCCGCGGTGGATGGTGGCGATATCACCCAGTCGGAAGCTGTGATTGCTGGCGCGGATCAGGGTGTCGGCAACCCCCTGTGTTGAATCGAAGGCGCCACCGGGGCGTATCTGGATGCGTTCCTGCTGTGTTTCGAAGAAACCACTGCCGTTGACCGCATTTTGTTGGGCAAGTGTTTGAACGATGCTTGCCTGGTCGATGCCTAGCGTCGCAAGCTTGGTATTCGACAGTTCGACAAAGATTTTTTCATCCTGGATGCCGAATATCTCAACCTTTCCAACATTGGGTACACGTAGCAGTTCGTCACGGATACGCTCGGCTTGGTCTTTCAGCTGCGGGTAGTCGAAACCGTCAGCGGTCAGGGCGTAAATGTTGCCGAAGACATCGCCGTACTCGTCGTTGAAGAAAGGCCCCTGAACGCCGGCCGGCAAGGTATGGCGGATATCGCCAATCTTCTTTCGGACCTGATAAAAAACGTCGGGAATGCTGCTTGGGGGGGCGCTGTCCTTGGCTACAAACAGCACCGTAGACTCGCCCGGTCGGGAAAAGCTGGATACGCGGTCGATGTAAGGCGTTTCCTGTAGTTTCTTCTCAATCTTGTCGGTTACCTGAAGCTCCATCTGACGGGCCGTGGCACCCGGCCACAGGCTACGGATGACCATGATCTTGAAGGTGAAGGGCGGGTCTTCGGCCTGGCCCAGCTTGCCATAGGCAATGATGCCCATCAGTGCGATGGCGAACAGAAAATAACCGACCAGCGTACGGTGGTGGAGGGTCCAGTCGGAGAGATTGAAGCGGTGGCTCACGGTTAGGGCGCCCTAGCGCTGGCGGTCCGGCGGAGTCAATGGCCGGGCTTGCACAGCCTGGCCGTCGACCAGCTTGGCGGCGCCGCTGACGATGACTGCTTCCCCTGTCTGCAAGCCACTACTGATGGCGGCACCGTCTTCACGGAACGAGGCAATGCTGACCGGCCGCGAAACGACCTTTCCGTCTTTAACGACGCGGACGAATGGACCGCCGCCGATGTCGATTACGGCGCCTAGCGGCACCAGCAGTTCGCTGGCGGTGTTTCCGCCCAACTGGACGCGGGCAGTCATGCCGAGGCGTACTTCCGGCGGTGGGGCGATCAGGCGTATCCGTGCAGCGTAGGTCCGGGTGGCTTGGTCGGCGGCTGGTGACAGCTCGCGTAGTTCGCCGGTCAGGACGGTGGCGGGAGCGGCCCATAGACCGACCCGAATTTCCTTGGCGGTGCGGATTTCGGCCAGCCGGCTTTCAGGAACGGCGATGGCTACTTCTTTTTCTTCGGGTCTGGCGACGCGCAGTACCGGCTGCCCAGCAGCAACCACCTGCCCGGTATCGGCCAGCACGGCCGTGACGACAGCTGAGGTTTCGCTGCTCAGGGTGCCATAGGCAGCCTGATTGCCACTGATCTGATTTTGGGCGCGGGCCTGTTCGAGGCGTGCCTGGGCGCCGTTGAAGGCGTTGTCCTTCGCATCGAAGGTCGCCTGGCTGACGAATTTCTTGGCTAGTAGCCCGGCGTAGCGTTCGTGTTCGGCACGAGCGTTGGCCAGCTCGCTTTCGGCGCTGGCGAGTTGGGCGCGTGCGCTGCTGGCGGCGAGCTGCAGATCGGCCGGGTCGAGCCGGGCCAGCGGCTGGCCGACCTTGATCTCGGCGCCAGCGTCAACCAGGCGGGCGGCGATCTTTCCGCCGACGCGGAAGGCTAGGTCGACCTCGTGGCGGGCGCGAACTTCGCCAGTGTATGTCGCTCCGGCAGAAGGAGCGCCCGCGGCAGGCTGGATGAGAACGACGGGCGTCAGGGGTGGTGTCGCATCGCCGCCACGGCAGCCGCCCAGCAGCGTGCCGCCGATGAGCAGCAGCGGGAGCAGGAAGGAGGATATCTTGAGCATCGTGGCGGGGCGTGTAGACGGGCGGTAAAAGTTAATGCGGCATGATAATGAACGTTCGGTCATTAACGCAAGTTGTCGCCGGCAGGCTGCCGCAAATAGCTACAATGCCAACATGAACGTGACTCATGCTTCCTTTGCCGGCCTCGATCTCCTGGCCTCGGCTGTGCTCCTGATCGACGAAGGTCAGATCGTCCGTTATATCAATGCGGCGGGCGAAAACCTGCTGGCGGTGAGTAGCCGCTCGGTTATTGGCAAGACGTTGGCGTCGGTCTGTACCTGTTCGGCGACCTTGCAGGGGGCGCTGGATAATGGCCTGAATAATAACTGGGGCTACACCGGCCAGAATATCGAGCTGCGACGCAGCGACGGCGAAGTTCTGCATATCAACTGCACGGTTACCCCGTTACGTCCGAACATCGCCGCAGGCGTTCGCCTTCTGCTCGAATTACAGCCTATCGAGCACCATCTGACGGCGACCCGCGAGGAGCGTCTGATCGAGCAGCAACAGGCCAGTCGAGAGCTGATCCGTAATCTGGCCCATGAGATCAAGAATCCGCTCGGTGGCATACGTGGTGCGGCGCAACTGCTGGAACACGAGCTGGCCAACCCGTCACTCAAGGAATACACACAGGTCATCATCAAAGAAGCGGATCGCCTGCAGGACCTAATGCAGCGTCTGCTGACCCCGCATCGACCAATGCTGCCGGCAACCGTCAATATCCATGAGATTCTGGAGCGCGTACGCAGCCTGTTGCGCGCCGAGTTTCCGGGCTCGTTGGCAGTGCGCCGCGATTACGACACCAGCCTGCCCGAATTGGTCGGTGACCGTGAGCAATTGATCCAGGCGGTCCTCAATATTGCCCGTAATGCTGCCCAGGCGCTGAACGGCGACGGTGAGATTGTGCTCAGGACACGCTCGCTGCGGCAGGTGACGTTGGCTAAAAAGCGTTATCGTCTGGCCATGGAAATCAAGGTCATCGACAACGGCCCTGGTATCCCGGACGTCATCCGAGAACGCATGTTCTATCCGCTGGTTTCTGGACGCGAGGGGGGGAGTGGCTTGGGGCTGACCATCGCCCAGAATTTCATCCAGCATCACCACGGCACCATCGATTGCTCCAGTCGCCCGGGCAGTACCATCTTCACGCTGCGCCTTCCTATTGAACAGGCCTGAGTCTTGCTTCGGTTAAGGCCATTCTGACAACAAGATGAGCCAACCAAACATGAAACCGGTCTGGATCGTAGACGACGATCGTTCCATCCGCTGGGTCCTGGAGAAGACCCTGTCCCGCGAGGGCATCCCGTTCAAGAGCTACGCCTCGGCTACCGAGGCAATTTCGCAGCTGGAACAGGGCATCGAGCCACCGCAGGTATTGATGTCCGATATCCGCATGCCGGGCCAGTCCGGACTGGAATTGCTACAGGAAGTGAAGACCCGCTTCCCGTCTGTGCCGGTCATCATCATGACAGCCTACTCCGACTTGGAAAGTGCCGTCGCGGCCTTCCAGGGGGGAGCCTTTGAATACCTGCCCAAGCCGTTTGATGTCGACCAGGCGGTCGAACTAATTCGCCGCGCCATTGATGAATCGATGCACCAGAGCGGTGCATCTGAGGAAGAGGGACTGGTTCCGGAGATTCTCGGTCAAGCGCCGGCCATGCAGGAGGTCTTCAGGGCGATCGGCAGGCTCGCGCTGTCGCATGCCACGGTGCTGATCACCGGCGAATCCGGTTCCGGCAAGGAATTGGTTGCCCGTGCGCTGCACCGGCATAGCCCGCGCGCCGACAAACCGTTCATCGCCATCAACACGGCAGCTATTCCCAAGGATTTGTTGGAGTCCGAATTGTTCGGCCACGAGCGCGGCGCCTTTACCGGGGCGCAGGCCCAGCGGCGCGGCCGTTTCGAGCAGGCCGAGG
>JAGWUW010000385.1 GCA_028868235.1 Betaproteobacteria bacterium
CGGTCGTCGATCCCAATTGCGTGCCGCGCCCCTATCCGGCGCGCACCGATCACTTGCCGACCTCGATGGATGATGTGAACGCCGAATGGCTGGGCCGAATGATGGCCTACAAGTACCCTGGTGTGGCCGCCAAATCGATGGAGACCGTGGAACTGCTAAACAGCCACACCACCAAATGGCGCGTCAAGGTAGACTGGAACGAGGCTGGCATCGCCGCCGGACTTCCTGCCAACCTGTGCATGAAGGCCAACTGGTCCGGCTCGTTCGACAATGTCGATATCCACGCACTCGAGGCCAGGTTCTATCACTTCATGGTCCACGAGATGAAGGTCCCGACCGCGAAATGCTACTACGCCGACTGGGACGATGACGGTTCCGCCCACGGTTTCATCGTTCTCGAAGACCTTGTCCAGCGCGGCGGACGGTTCGGCCATTCGACCAACGCCAACGGCGTCGACATGATTTTCGAAAACCTCGAAGGGCTGGCCCAATTGCACGGCAGCCTGTGGGGCAGCGACAAGATCAGCCTGGCCAATGCACCGTGGCTCCAGACGCAGATGGATACGCCGGTCGACAGCGATCAGGTGCGGATCATGTGGCAGTGGATCGCGCTTAACCTGGAAGAACCCGGCTTCTGCGCCATCGCGCCCAAACACTACCTGGCCGATCCGCGCAAGGTGGAGCGCGCCTTTGACCGGCTGGGCGAAATCGAGCGCAGCCGCACCACGCCGCACTGCATCGTCCTGGGCGATTGCCATCAGGGCAACACCTATATCCTGCCGAGCGGCGAGCGGCTGTGGCTCGACTGGCAATTGGTGCGGCGCGGACGTCCGTGGCGCGACTTGAGCTACTTCGTCATCGGCGCGCTGAGCATCGAGGAGCGCCGCCATCACCACAAGGACATGGTCCGTCAATACCGTGACTACCTGATCGCTACCGGCGCGCAAGGCGTACCCAGCTTTGAGGAAGCGTGGGAAGAAACACGGCTGTGGGTGATGTACGGCATCCAGGCCTGGGTCGCCAATCTTGATGCCTGGGGCCAGAACGGCATCCCGATGAACGAACGCTTTTTCGTCGCTGCCGAAGATTACGGCACGTGGCAACTACTCGGAGAATGAAGATGGGTCTGGTTCAAGGAAAAATTGCCATCGTCACCGGTGCCGGCGCGAACATAGGCGAGGCCTGCGCGAAAATGCTTGCCCGGCAGGGTGCCAGCGTGGTCGTGGCCGACATCAACCTTGCTGGTGCCGAGCGTGTCGCGGGCGAGATCGCGGCAGCCGGCGGCACCGCCATGGCGCACGGCGTCGATTTGGGCGACGAGGCCAGCATTACCACCCTGGTTGCGGCGGTGATCGCCCGGTTTGGCAGGATCGACGTGTTGCACAACAACGCTGCCAATACCGGTGCGGGCCAGATGATGCAGGACGCATCACTTGCCGCGATGGAGGCTGCGGTTTGGGACGCTGCATTCGATATCAACACCCGCGGCACCATGCTGATGACCAAGCACGTCGCTCCGCACATGATCGCGGGCGGCGGCGGATCGATCGTCAACACCAGTTCGGGCGTATCGATCCTGGGCGACGTGCTGAACCCTGCCTACAGTTCTTCCAAAGCTGCGGTAAATGCGCTGACGCGCAACACGGCAACCCAATTCGGCCGCGCCAACATCCGCTGCAACGCGATCCTGCCGGGACTGGTTCTGAGTCCCGTCGCCCGCGCGCAGATGACCGAGGCGCAGCTAGGCATGATCCAGCGCCACGTTCTGCTTCCGCGTGACAGCGTTGCAGACGACATTGCCGGGGCTGTCTTGTGGCTGGCATCTGACCTGGGCGCATTCGTGACCGGTCAGATCATCTCTGTCGACGGCGGCATCTGCCACCACCAGCCACACTATGCAGATATGCTTGATATGATGGCAGGCTGAAGAAACAGCCCGGCCTGAATATTTCAGAGCCGGGCCGGTTCTTTGCCCGGCAACTTTTATACCAGCGGCATGATTTCTTCCGCCACCCACTGCTGGCGATCCAGCCAGGCCTGTTCGCCTGTAATGCCCGGCGGTAGCGGCACGATGGTTTCGGTGATGCCCAGTTCCCTCAGCCAACCTATCTGGTCAAGGATCTTCTGTTTGTCAGCCGTGCCCGGAGCGCGCGGATCGTCGAGGATTTCATGGTGCGCGCCGACGTTAAGCATCTCGAGCGCGAAGAAGAAGTCGAGTTTGCGACCATCGTATTCGGGCTGTGACTTGATGAAATCGATGCAGTCGGGGAAGGTTTCAGGCGGGGTGCGGAATGGCGACCAACCATTGCCGAACTTCGCCACGCGCTTTTGCACGGCCTGCGCATCACCACCGAACCAAATCGGCACACCCGGCTTCTGCACCGGCTTAGGGGCGAAACCGCAATTGCGGAAGCTGACGAACTCACCTTCGAACTCGGGGGCGTCCTTTGTCCACAGCTCGATCATCGCAGCGACATATTCATCGGCCATGCGTCCTCGCTTTTCAAACGGCACGCCCAACATGTCGAATTCTTCCTTGAGCCAGCCCACGCCGAACAGCGCCTCGGCCCGGCCGTCGGTAAGCCAGTCCAGCGTCGACCAACCCTTGGCCTGAACGATAGGATTCTGCAGCGGCAGGATCGAAACCGACGAAGAGAGCCGCAGACGTTTCGTCTGTCCACCTATGAAGCCAAGCGCGACAGCGGTGTGGAAATACCAATCGCCTGAAAGGGTAACATGTTCCTTCGGAATGATAAAATGCTCGCCGAGCATGCACTTGTTGAAACCCAGATCATCGGCAGCAGCCATCAGCCGTCCGATATCCGCACCGGACAAATCGCCTTCCCAAGGCTGGACCATGGCGGCGACTTTCATACTGTTCGGTACACCGACGTTGAGTTTC
>JAGWUW010000025.1 GCA_028868235.1 Betaproteobacteria bacterium
CCGCCATGCGTTCGCTGTCTTCCGTGAATTGGGCGAAACCTCCGACGGCAAGCCGCTGCCTGTTGACGCCCTGATCGCCATCCACTGGCTGCACCGCCTCGGCGCCCTGCTGGTCGCCGGCTTGGTCAGCACCCTAGCCTGGGAACTGCTTGGCCACCCCTGCCTACGCCGTTGGGGACAGTCGTTACTGCTCGTACTTGCCCTGCAACTATCCTTGGGCATCGCCAACGTGCTCGCTGCGCTCCCGCTTCCCATCGCTGTGGCGCATACCCTCGGTGCTGCGCTGCTGCTCGGAACGACGCTGGCGGTCAATCTACGCCTGGTATCCGAGCATGGGCCAACGAGCTTTCAACCGTCTCGGACAGCATCTGCAACGCACTTGCGGCCGGATAGCGTGACATAGACACAAGCCGGTTTTTCCGAACGCGCTCACCACCAGTAGCGTGCGAAACCCCGCCGTCTGACAGCTGTCGTGATAAATTCGCACCCGACCGAAAATTGACTCCCAAGCTTGCAATGAACGACCAATTCGACCTTTTTTCCGCAGAGACCAAACCTGCGGCCGAAGATCAGGCATCGACCCCATCGGAAGCCGTGCCGTCGGCCGTGGCAGGGCCTTCCGATGAACCGGCCAGCGACGACGTCCTGTACGGCAACGAGCCGCCCGAATTGCCACCAGCCGCCAGCGGCCCGGCAGACGACATTCCACCGCCGGCCGACTACGCCGCTCGCCGCTATCTCGAATACGCGATGAGCGTCGTCACCGGCCGTGCCCTGCCCTCGGTGGCCGACGGCCAGAAGCCGGTGCAGCGTCGCATCCTGTACGCCATGCACCGCATGGGCCTTTATCGCAGCCCCAAGCATGTGAAGTCGGCCCGCGTCGTCGGCGACGTGATCGGTAAATACCACCCGCACGGCGACTCGTCGGTGTACGACGCCATGGTCCGCATGGCGCAGGACTGGAGCCTGCGCTACCCTATCGTAGATGGCCAGGGTAATTTCGGCTCACGCGATGGCGACAACGCGGCCGCGATGCGTTATACAGAAGCCCGCCTGACTCCCATTGCCGAATTGCTGCTGTCCGAACTCGACGAAGGCACGGTGGACTGGAAGCCGAACTACGACGGCGTCAACGACGAGCCCTGCCTTCTGCCGGCCCGTCTGCCCTTCTGCCTGCTCAACGGCGCCTCGGGCATCGCTGTCGGCATGGCCACCGAAATCCCGGCCCATAACCTGCGCGAAGTGGCTAACGCCGCCGTCGCGTTGATCCGCACCCCGGAAACGACCGAGAACGACGTGCTGGCCATGATCCCCGGCCCCGACTATCCAGGCGGAGCCCAAATCATCTCGTCAGCCGAAGAAATCGCGGCCACCTACCGCAGTGGCCGCGGCAGCCTGCGCGTGCGGGCCAAATGGAAAATCGAGGCGCTAGCACGCGGTCAATGGCGCCTGGTCATCACCGAACTACCACCGGGCGTGTCCACGGCAACGGTGATGTCGGAAATCGAAGCCTGCTCCAATCCGGTCGCTAAGGAAAAGGCCGGCAAGAAGGTTTTCACACCCGAACAACTCAACCTGAAGGCCGCTTTCCTGTCCGCCATTTCGGAATCCGGCGTACGCGACGAATCGGGCAAGGAGCACGACGTCCGGCTGGTCATCGAGCCGGCCTCGTCGCGCCAGGGCCAGGATGATCTGGTCCGCCTGCTGCTCGCCCACACCAGCCTGGAAACCAACGCCTCGATCAACCTCACGGTGCTCGGTGTCGCCGGCGCGCCGCGCCAGGCCTCGCTGTACTCGATCATTTCGGAGTGGTGCCGCTTCCGGCTGACTACCGTCGAGCGCCGCACGCGGCATCGCCTGAGCGCCGCCGAAAAGCGCATCCACATCCTCGAAGGCCGGCAGGCCATCCTGCTCGACATCGACCGCGTCATCAAGGTCATCCGCGAGTCGGACGATCCCAAGGCCGACCTGATCGCCGCATTCAAGCTGAGCGAGATTCAGGCCGAGGACATCCTGGAAATCCGCCTGCGCCAGTTGGCCCGCCTCGAAGGCATCAAGATCGGCGAAGAACTGGCCAAACTGCGTGAGGAAGCGGCCGGTTTGAACAAGCTGCTCGATTCCGAAGACGCCCTGCGCGCCTGCGTGGCAGCCGAAATCGAGGCCGACGCCAAGAAGTACGGCGACGACCGCCGCACCCTGATCGAAGCCGACGCCAAGGTCACCCTGTCCGACACCAAGAGCCTGTCCATCCCCGACGAACCGACGACGCTGATTGTCTCGAAACACGGCTGGCTGCGCTCGCGCTCCGGCCACAACATCGACCCGACCCAACTCACATTCCGCTCCGGCGATAGCCTGCTCGCCTGCGTTCCATGCCGCACCGTTGATGCGCTGATCATCCTCGACCACCTCGGGCGTGCCTACTCCATCCCGGCTGCCGACATCCCCGGCGGCAAGGGCGATGGCGTGCCGACCACCTCGCTGGTCGACTTCCAGGATGGCGGCAAGCTCTGCCTGGCAATGGCAGTATCCAACGACAAGCTCTATCTGGTCGCCGGCGACGGCGGCTACGGCTTCCGCGCCAAGGGCGAGGACTTCCTGTCACGCGGCAAGGCCGGCAAAGGATTCCTGACCCTCAGTGATGGCGAAGCCCCGAGCATCTTTCAGCCAGCCCCGGCAACAGGCGATATCGCCTGCATCACCCGCGATGGCCGCGCCTTGGTCTTCGCCATCGACGAAATCCGCCAGTTGCCCAAGGGCCGCGGCCTCAAGCTGATCGATGCGGCCCCAGGCAAGGCGGCGCTGGAGGAAATCATTCCGGTCGTCGAGGGGGTGGCCGGCAAGCTGAAGGGAGAACGGCTGGAAATCTGCCGCGGCAATCGCGGCGGCAAAGGCAAACCAGCCAGGGCTCCACGCAAGTAAACAAACATTCCGACAATAAAAAACCGAGGTATTGGCCTCGGTTTTTTATTGGAGAGTAGTGAAAACTCAGGCTGCCTTGTCGGCGACATGCATGATTTCGACCTCCTCGTGCTCCCACTCCTTGATGGTGTCGGAGACAAGACGTGCCTTTTCATGAGTATCCGGCTGGTGGTGATGTTGCTCCGTGAATCCTTCCAAGGCATCGTGGATCGCTTCGGCCTTTGAGGGCGCGTGTGACTGAGGCATGGCAACTTCCTTTGAAGAGTCTACAAAGAAAAGAGCCCTTGGGATCGCCAAGGGCTCTTTTGACGGCTAGCGGCAAATCGCTACCGATTCGCGATTTACGCAGCCTTCTTGGCAACAGCCTTCGGTGCAGCGACGACGTTGGCAGCTTTCAGCGTGGCGCTGGTAGCAGCGGCAACGCTGGCTTCAGCCACTTCAGCAGCCTGCTTGGCAGCCTTGTTCAGGCCTTCGTAGGCTTCGTTGGCCGACTTAATGGCGGTCTTGACGGCAGCAACGGCAACTTCAGAACCAGCCGGAGCGGATTCAAGGGCCTTCTCGACCAGGCCGGAAACCTTGGCATTGGTTTCGGCGACGTGGCTTTCAACTTCCTTGGCGATCTTGTCCTTAGTCTCGGAGGCGATAGCGATCACGTTACGGGAATATTCCATGCCCTTTTCAAGGGACGGGGCAGCCAGCTCCTTCTGGATAGCGACTAAGGACTGGACATCCTTGGCGCCCAGCAGGGTGTTCAGGTTGGACATCGATGCCTCGAAAACCGAACGGGCAGCAGCCAGATTCAACAAAGCCAGACGCTCGACACCGTCAAAGGTGGTGTTGGCGAAGAACAGAGCGAAATTGAGGCCAGACTTGGCGAAATCTTCGGGTTTGGTGAACATGGTATTTCTCCTGGGGTTGGGGTGATTTATTGCCACAAGCCATTCATGTTGCGCCGCAGCATGACTTTATTCTATTCACCCTAAAACAGATGTCAACAACTTTTGTGCAGCGCACAAAAACACGCTATGGCGTTTCTGCGACTACAGTTACGACGAACCGCTAACCGGCACTTTCAGGCTCAGTTCGTCCAGAATGCGAGTCATTGCATCTGCCGCGCCCAGCGGCAAATAAAAATCGACGATATCGCTCAACTGGGTGTGCGCTGGGTTGATTTCAACGGTAGGAATACCACTGCTCGCCGCGAAGACAACTGGTTGAACAATATACGGAAAAATGCTGGAGGTACCAATACTGAACACCATGTCGAAGCCCTCCTGGAAAGCGTCGATAAAGCGATCCAGTTCATCTTCTGGCAGGGCTTCGCCAAAAAGCACCACTTTCGGCCGCAGCACCCCGCCACAGACTGGGCAACGGGGCGGAATCTCCCGACCGCTCATGTCGCCAGCCACTTCTTCATGTTCGCAGACCGTACAGGCCAGCGCCTGCAGGTTGCCATGAATCTCAACAATATCCGTGCTCCCGGCCGCTCGATGGAGTCCGTCGACGTTTTGCGTAAACACCATCACTCGCTCGAGGTGATGCTGAAGCATGGCAATTGCGCGGTGCGCGGCGTTGGGTTGGGCACCGCGACAGTTTTCCTCTATCTGGATCAGGTATTTCCAGGTAATGTCTGGCCGCATGGCGAATACCTCACCGGAAAGTGCCTCCTCGATGCGTAACCCCTCCGCGGTGATCTCGCTATCGTAGAGTCCCCCTACTCCGCGATAAGTCGGCAAGCCGGAATCGGCCGAAATACCGGCTCCGGTAATGAACAACACACGCCGCGCCTGGGCAAGATGGCGGGCAACAGCGACGATGGCCGCTTCGGTGCCCAAATCGTGACTCATCGAACCGAAAACTCCATCACTGAATCAGAAATTTGGTGAACAGAACCTCCGTAACACCGGATTTCCGGTCTTCATGAATGATGTGGTTGGCCAGTTCGATGATTTCCTCAATCAGCTCCTTCTTGCCTGCCAGCGTCCGCAGATGAGCCTCTTCCTTGCCGGACATGAGCAAAATGATTTCATGCTGTATTTTCGGCCGATACGCCACCATCTCATGTGCAGCCTCCGGCGAACCGGTCTCGAAAATAAGCCCGAATTGCACATAGGCCTTGTCGCCGAGATTGAAGGTGAACACCATCGGTTCTGGAGCCCCGCCGCCACCGTGATCGTTGGCCGAAGCCGGACAGGGTGGCAGGAAAGTCAGCATGATGACGCCAAGCGCCAGGAAAGCTCTGCGAACGCGATGTGTAATGGACATGGAAAACTTCAATTCGGCATCGATGACATTGTTTGAAACGTGGTTTATACCTTTTGGTCATGAAAATTGCTACCGGAGGGCATCACAGACCTTGCGGTTCCAGCCTGAGCCAGACCGTAAAACGAGCCCCTTTGCCAGGTGCACTTTCCGCAGTTATCCGTCCGCCATAACGCTCGACCAGTGCCTGGCTGACCCATAATCCGAGACCGTTCCCACCCGGTTTCTTGGCCGTGAAGAAGGGCTTGAAGAGCTGTGCCAGATCCGCTTCGCTGATACCTGGACCGGAGTCTGAAACGACCAGACAGATGCCGAGCGGCATGTCAGCCTCATCCCAATCCTCGACAGAAATCTTGAGTACCCCGCCGTTTGGCATGGCCTGAATGGCGTTAACAAACAAATTGATGATGACCTGCTGCAATTCGTTCTTGTTGCAGACGATGCGCCGCGTCGAATCGACATGCTGCTCGATGGCGATATCGCCCTTGGTCAACAGATGGCGTACGAGGAGCAAGCAATCTTGGAGCAGCACAGCGGTATCGACCGGTTCGAGATACCCGACGTAATCCTGAGGACGAGCGAACTGTAGCAGTTTGGCGACAATCAACCGGATACGCTGAACCTGTTCGTGGATCAGCTTGATCTCGTTGGCCACCGGCTCGGCACGCGGCCCGAGGACATCGCGCAGCACGTCCAGATTACCCTGGACGACAGCGATCGGGTTGTTGATCTCGTGCGCCACGCCGGCCGTCAGCTGGCCAATGGCCGCCAGCTTTTCGTTCATGACGAGTTGCGACTGCGCTGCCTTGAGGTCTGCGACAGCACGCTCCAACGCCGCCGTCCGCTCGGCCACCTTGGCATCAAGCGAGGTGCCCCACCGCTTCAGCGACTCGGCCTGTGCCTGCAACTGATCGAGCAAGCGATCGAAGTGTGCCGCCATCTCGCCCAGCTCATCCTCGCTTTGAACATTGCCAACCCGGGCATCGAGATTGCCGTGCTCGATGGCTGTCATCGTTGCATGCATACGCTCGATGGGCTGGAATACACGGCGGGCCGAAAGCACTGCGAAGCCGCCAGCCAGCAGCATGCCCAAGACAAAGCAAGCGGCCACCGCAGCAAAGGCGTGCCAGCGGGCGCGAACGAAGGGCTCCTCGAGAAAACCGACATAGAGCATGCCAATACGCTGTTTACGGCCATCGAGCAAAGGCTCGTAAGCCGAAACGTACCAGTCGCTCACGACGAAAGCCCGGTCGAGCCATGTCTTGCCCTGATCAAGCACCGTTTCATGTACGGCCGCCGACACCCGGGTCCCGATGGCCCGCGTATCGCCGAACAGCCGGACATTGGTCGCCACCCGCACATCGCCAAGAAACAACGTCGCAGTACCTGCGCTACCGAAGGGCAATGCGGCTTCCGGATAGACGATGGCATTCATGTTGTCGATGAAATCAAGGTTCTTGTTAAGCAACACCCCGCCTTCCAGCACCCCGAGCAAATGTCCACCGGAATCAAATACCGGCGCTGCCGAGTGGATGACGATGCCGCTATCCTCAACCTCCCGTCCATCCGGCTTGGCATTGGGCGTACGAACAATCGGCGTCCGGGCCAGCACTGCCAGTTCCGATCTGATTTCCGCTAGCTGCCCGGCAGAAAAAACCTCGGTTTCCGTACGCTCGTTGCCGGCCAGAGCCGAGGCGACAACCGGCCACTGACCACCAGCCCGGCGCGCTGCATTGACATCCATGTACCGTAGAAAATCGAGCTTGCGCTCGACCAGCAAGACACGGAGCATGCTGGCGACATCGGATGAAGTGTGCCTCCCATGACGACCGACGGCGCGCAGTAGTTTATCGGAAGTGGCCAGGCCGGCCACTGAGCGCCCCACCCCCTCTATCACCCGGTCGAAATAGCCATGAGCGACGGCCAGGTCGCTACGCACCTTGGTTGCCAATATACGATCGAAGTAATTACCGCCCCAATAGGCCAGAGCGGCCATGATCAGCGGTAGCACGACGCCGAGCGGCACCAGTGCCAGCAGAAGCAAGCGCGTTCGGATAGAACGCCGCGCCGGAAGAATTAGATTCCCCAAGCCTGACACTTGCGATCCATGGTCTTGCGGGATATACCCAGGCGACGGCTAGCCTCCGACTTATTCCCCTCGCAATCTGCCAAAACAGCCAGGATGTGCCGCTTTTCGACGGCAACCAGGGTTTCGTCGATGCCGGCCGGAGCATGGACTACATTGCCGACCTCGGGCTCCGAGCCGATGTCGAACCAGCCGAGAATCAGCGAGCGCTCGACCAGATTGCGCAGTTCACGCACGTTCCCTGGCCAGTCGTAATCGGCCATACGCGCCAGCGTGCGGGGATCGAGCGCCAGGGGCGATACGCCCAAGTTGGGGGCCAACAGGTTAATGAAATGCCTGACCAGCAGCGCAATGTCCTCCGGTCGGTCGCGTAGCGGCGGCAACGTAACCTCGAGAACCTGCAAACGATAGTAGAGGTCCTGACGAAAACGCTGGGCAGCAACCTCGGTTTTCAGGTCGCGGTTGGTAGCGGCGATGACGCGCACATCCACGGCGACCTCCTGCTCCGAACCGACTGGCCGGATGCGCCGCTCCTCGAGTACGCGCAACAGTTTGGCCTGGGCCGCCGGCGGCAATTCGGAAATCTCGTCGAGGAACAGCGTGCCACCGCGAGCGTAGTAAAACAACCCTTCGCGGCTCTGCTGGGCACCCGTGTAAGCCCCCTTGATATGGCCGAACAGTTCGGATTCGATCAATTCAGCCGAAATGGCGGCGCAGTTGACCGGCACGAACGGCCCGTCGGCACGATTGCTCATGCGGTGCAGAGCGCGGGCCGCCACCTCCTTGCCGGTTCCGGACTCGCCACTGAGCAGGACCGTGGCAGGTGTCGGCGCAATTCGCTTGAGGCGATCATAGACCCTGAGCATCAGGTCGGATTGACCAACCATCCCGTCGATATCGATGGCATGGGTGCTCACCTCGCGGCGCAGCACGAAGTTCTCGCGCGCCAGTTGCGACCGTTCGAAACAGCGCTGGATGGCGTTGAGAGCGAGGGCGAGTGAAAACGGCTTGAGCAGGAAATCCGCCGCGCCGGCCCGCAAGGCGTCGATGGCCGTATCGAGGTCGGCGTACGCGGTCATCAAAACGACGTCCCCCACGTAGCCGTCCTGACGTAATTCGTGCAGCCAGTCGATACCGGAGCAGCCGGGCAACGCGATATCGAGCACGATCAGGTCGTAACGATTACGCTGCAATAACGGCCGCGCGGCCTCGACGCTGTCGGCGCAATCAACCAGCCCGCAACGCGAACCCAGGGCCCGCTGCAGGAAACTGAGCATGCCCGGTTCGTCATCGACCACCAGTACCGAATATTGCGACCAAGGCGCATCGTTCGCGCCGACCACGCTTTCTTCCATGTCTCCGCCAAGCTTTGTTATCAGTCCGTTTGTCCGGATTTTCGCATGCCTTGCGCTCCGGCGGGCGCATCCTTTTGTCCGCTGAGCGTAGGTCAAGATGTCCCCTATTCGCTGCAGCAGCTTGCCTGACAGAGACTATCCATAGCCCCCCCTTGGACATCAATGGTTTCGATCTTGCTACGCTGTAAAACGGCTAAAATACCGGCTTGTGGTCTGCGTACCGCATGTAACAGGTGGCGCCCCGGCGTCTTTGTAAGCTGCCGTGATATCCGCGCGGTGGCGGTTGTTGTCAAAATCGGAGCATTTCATGACCCTATCCAGCCTGCGCCGCTGTGCGTTGAAGGGGGCGCTTGCCTGCGCACTCGCCTCGGCCCTATCCGTCCCCGCCATCGCTGCCGATGCCGTCCTACGCGTTTCAGCTATCCCCGACGAAGCCCCAACCGAACTGCAACGCAAGTTTGCCCCACTCGGCAAGTATCTCGAAGCCCAGACTGGCATGAAGGTCCTATTCACACCAGTCTCCGACTATGCTGCGGTCGTCGAATCGCTGGCCACCCGCAAAATCGACCTCGCCTGGCTGGGCGGTTTCACCTTCGTGCAGGCCAAAATCCGCACTAACGGCACCGCCATTCCCATCGTTCAGCGTGAAGAAGATGCCAAATTCACCTCCAAGTTCATCACCGCCGATCCGGCTATCAAGTCGCTGGCTGACCTTAAGGGCAAGACCTTCGCCTTTGGCGCACCGTCCTCGACATCGGGTAGCCTGATGCCGCGCTTCTTCCTGCAACAGGCCGGCCTCAACCCGGAAAAAGATTTCAAGAACGTCGCCTTTTCCGGCGCCCATGACGCCACCGTCGCCTTCGTCACCGCCGGCAAGGCCGATGCCGGCGTGTTGAACGCCTCAGTGTGGGACAAACTGGTCGAAGCCAGAAAGGTCGATACAGACAAGGTACGCGTCTTCGCCACCACTCCACCCTACTTCGACTACAACTGGACAGTACGCGGCGATCTCGACCCGTTAATCGTCAAGAAGCTAACTGACGCTTTCCTCAAGCTTGACCCGAAGAATCCGGAGCACGCCGAGATCATGCAACTTCAACGTGCCTCGAAGTTCATCCCGACCAAGAAGGAGAACTACGAGAGTATCGAAAAAGCAGCACATTCGGCGGGCCTGCTGAAATGAGTTTTGCGCTGGACGACGTGGGGCTCACCCACGCCAATGGCTATACGGCTCTGTCCGCTATCAACCTGCAGGCTGATCAGGGCGAGCGCATCGCTCTGATCGGCCCGTCCGGCGCCGGCAAGACCAGCCTGCTGTCGGTAATCGGAACGGCACTGGCACCGACGGCGGGCCTGAGCAAAGTGCTGGATTGCCCGCTGGATATCACAATGCGACGCCGCAACGACCTGAAATCCCTGCGTGCCCGCATCGGCACCATTCACCAATCGCCACCCATCCCCGGCCGGCAACGCGTCGTTACTGCCGTCCTCGCTGGCAAACTGGGTCATTGGCCGGCCTGGAAGTCAACCGCCTCGCTGATCTACCCGATGGACGTGAGCGGCGCTCGAGCAGCACTTTGCCGCGTCGATCTGGCCGACAAACTATTCGATCGCTGCGATCAGTTATCCGGCGGACAGTTACAGCGGGTGGGCATCGCCCGCGTACTCTACCAGGAAGCGGAATTGATCCTTGCCGACGAACCGGTCTCCGCCCTCGACCCGGCCCTGGCGCTGACCACCATCCGCCTGCTCGTTGAAGAGGCCAAGGCCCGTAGGGCCACCCTGGTTGCCAGCCTGCATGCCGTCGATCTGGCGCTCAGCAATTTCTCGCGCATCGTAGGCGTCAAGGGCGGGCGCATTGCATTCGACCTTCCTGCCGACCAAGTCGGCATACCCCTACTGAACGATCTCTACGCCAGCGAAGGAGCTGAATTGCCGATGCAGGCCCGCGAGCCGTATTTTGTGTTGCCAGCCGCTGCCAACGATGCGGCGAACCGTATCATATGTTGCTGACCGGCGGGTTATGAACGATACAAACCGCGATCCAGCCGCCCGAGGCCGTCTAATCGGCGTCCTGACCGCGCTGATCATCCTCTGGCCCTTGTTCCAAGCGGCCCAGGTCCAGCCCGGTGCCTTGTTCGACCCGGGTAACCTGAAGGTCATCGGCAACTTCCTGGCCGCATTCCTGCCGCCCGAAGCCGGCCACGAATTCCTCGGCTATCTCGGCATAGCAACGATGGAAACCCTGGCCATCGCGACGGCCGGCATGGTTCTGGCCTTTTTGCTCGCCGTGCCGCTGGCCTATCTGGCAACAGCCGCCGGCCGCGAAAAGTCAGCCCTCAATCCGTTCACCCGCGGCTTGCTCACTATCCTGCGCGGCATCCCGGAACTAGTCTGGGCCCTCGTCTTCGTCCGCGTTTTCGGTCTCGGCCCTGCGGCCGGCGTACTAGCCCTGGGCCTGACCTACGGCGGTATGCTGGCCAAGGTCTACGCCGAAATTTTCGAATCGGTCGATGCCATGCCTGCTCGCGCGCTGCGCCACGGCGGGGCGAACCGCGTATTGGCAATACTTTACGGTCTGCTACCGCAAGCATCTAAGGAACTGGCCTCGTACACTGTTTATCGCTGGGAATGCGCTATCCGCGCTTCGGTCGTCATGGGTTTTGTCGGAGCTGGCGGCCTTGGGCAATTGATGGACCAGGCGATGAAAATGCTTAACGGTGGCGAAGCGGCCAGCATTCTGCTCGCCTTCATGGTGCTGGTCTTTTCCGCCGACGGACTATCCGGTTGGCTGCGCCGTGCAATCGATATACCACCGTCCGGACGGGCATCCCCATTCGGCTGGCGCAGCCTGCTCGTCGTACTGTCGCTGATCGGCGGCATCACGGCCAGTTTCAGCCTGCTCGAACTCGGTTTCGGGGAACTGTTTACGGAAGATGCAGCACGCGGCATCAGCGAATTTATTGTCGGCTTCTTTCCCCCGGACTTTTCCGCCACTTGGCTGGCCCGTGTCGGCCAAGGCGTCTGGGAGACGCTGGCCATTTCCATAGTCGGCACCCTGCTTGCCGCGGCAGTCGGCCTGCTGCTCGCCCTACCCCGATCACGTGCGCCGTTCAGTTTTCTGCTCAACACCTTACGCTCGGTACCCGAGTTGGTCTGGGCGACGATTACAGCGCTGGCTGTAGGCCTAGGCCCCTTCGCCGGGGCGTTGGCGCTAGCACTGCACACGGCTGGGGTACTCGGCCGGCTGTACGCCGAAGCCCTGGCCAACGCACCGCAGCAACCTGCCCTGGCGCTGCGCCTGAGCGGTGCCGGCAGCAGCCGGGCTTTCCTTTACGGCACACTACCCGGTGCCGCACCACAATTGATCGCCTACACACTCTACCGCTGGGAAATGAACATCCGCATGGCGGCCATCCTTGGTTTTGTTGGTGCCGGTGGCTTGGGGCAACTACTTTATTTCGAACTGTCGCTATTCCATTACGCACAGGCATCGACCGTCATCATCGCCATGCTCGCCCTATCCATCGCAGTCGATCAGAGCAGCGCATGGCTGCGGCAGCGCATGCGCTAAAGCATCATCTCCCCTTCCCAGGCAGACCGGCGTATATTTCGCCCTCCTTGTGCGGCAACACCTGAAAAACGGCCGCAAAACCGCTTCATTTTGTCTAGAAATATGCCGCTGCCCACCTACGACACCACCCAATACCCGACTCAGCTCGCTGCCAAGCAGGCTGGGTTTGAACAGAACTTCGCCGAATTCGGGGTCAGCCGCACAGTGGCACATGCCTCGGCGCCCCTGCATTACCGTATGCGTGCGGAATTTGGCATCTGGCACGATGGCGACAAGCTAGACTACACGATGTCCGACCCGGACAATCCTCGCCAGCGCATTCTTCTCGACATATTCCCGCCAGCGGCAGAAGCGATCTGCGCGGTTATGCCGCACTTGAAAGAACGCCTCATCCCTAACCAAGTGCTACGCCGCCGCCTGTTTCAAGTCGACTTTCTCGCCACGCTAAGCGGCGAGCTGATGATCACCCTGGTTTACCACCGCAAACTTGACGAGGCTTGGGAAACCGAAGCTCGCCTGCTCGCTGCAGAGTTGGGTGTACAACTGATCGGCCGTAGCCGCGGCCAGAAGATCGTCATCGACCGCGACTGGCTGCTCGAGGAATTCGAAGTAAACGGCCGTCAGCTGAAATACCAACAGGTCGAGGGCAGCTTCACCCAACCCAACGCGGAGGTGAACCGCCAGATGCTGACATGGGCCTGCCACCAGGCAGCCGGGCTGGGCGGCAATCTCGTTGAGTTGTACTGCGGCAATGGGAATTTCACGATGGCGCTTGCCCCGCTATTCGACCGCGTGCTGGCAACCGAAGTCAGCAAAACATCGGTACATGCGGCGCAATACAATATTGTCGCCAATGGAATCACTAACATCACCCTGGCCCGCATGTCGGCGGAGGAGTTCAGTGCAGCACTGGCAGGCCGGGAGAGTTTCCAGCGCTTGAAGGGCATCGATCTCGACTCCTTCCGCCATGGTACCCTGTTTGTCGACCCGCCCCGCGCCGGCCTGGACAATGCCACGGTTGAACTCGCCCGTGATTTCGACCGCATCCTGTATATCTCCTGCAATCAGGACACGCTGCAAAACAACGTCGCTGCGCTCAACAACACCCACCGGATCGTCTCCTCTGCTATCTTCGATCAGTTTCCCTACACGAACCACCTCGAGTGCGGCCTTCTCCTGCAACGCCGTTGACCTCGAGAACTGGTACTACCGGCAGGAATGTTTAGTAGATGCTAGAATAAATATAGGTTCGTTCAGGATTCATCGTTGTGCGCCGTTTGTTCATTGTAGCTCTGGCTACCCTCTTCTCGTTGACAATCCAGGCATCGGAACCGAGTTCCGACGAACCTGCCTCGTTTGTCGATGCCTCGGCTCCACATGCTGGCGTAACGATCACCCCGATCCCGATGCCGGCCCCCGTCACCGAACTGCTCGCACCACTCAATCCAGCCGTCAAACTTAGTGTGGCCAAGAAGGCCAGGCCGGCCAAGAAAGCGGTAATTCCTGCCAGCATGCTGTCGCGGACGGAGCGTCAGCAATTGGTGCTTTTCACCAAGGCCAAGCCTGCCACTGACGACACACCAACCCGCAATGCCGAGCACAACGATGAAGGTCACGCTGACTACGATGACCTGCCACTACATCAGTTCTATAGCCGGCCCCGGTTAGTCAAGGACAATGACCGTCACGATGGCGACCATGGCGCCATGCCCTTGTCGGAAACGGCACGGGTCCGCCTGCTGATGGCTCGCCTGAAGGCACTGGAGGCGCATGCCCTGGCCCAGATCGACGACACGGGCGAAGCACTTTCCGAAACAGTCACGACCCGCTTACAAGCCGCCCGCTTGAAGGCCGTGGAAGCACATCGGGCAAAATTCTCCTGATCGCCAGATCACACAGAGCCTCGCTGTGATATCGATCTGACATTGCGGCTTAGCCAACGTTACACTCTATCCACCCACCGGGAATGATATGCAAAAAATCCTGATCATCATCCATGCGCCGCCCTACGGTAGCGAACGCTGCCTCTCCGGACTGCGTCTGGCAACGGCTCTGGCCGGCCGCGATGACAAGCCGCAAATCCGCATTTTCCTGATGTCGGATGCGACAATTCTGGGCCTGCCCAATCAAGTCGATGGCGCCACTAACGGCTTGCAGGGGATGGTTGAGCAATTGATTACG
>JAGWUW010000026.1 GCA_028868235.1 Betaproteobacteria bacterium
TTTCCGGTTGCGACGGGTAAACGCCAAGGCTCCACATCGTCTGATTGACAGGATCGCGACTCACCTGCTGCTCATAGACTGCGGTTAGACCAGGAGCGCCAAGCGCGTCCTTGTTGGCAATCGGCTCGCCCCAGATGTCGCGGCGCGGCATCAGGCTTTCCGAAAGGCCGGGGATTTTCTTCTTGATCGCGTCGATGAGCGTCTTGGCCTGCCGCGAATAGGGGTCCATGGCGCGGACCATCTGGAATGAGCCGACCGAGTAGGGAACAAACGAGGACAGGAAGTCGCGGAGATAGATCGCGCGGTAGCCGTCGCGGTTTTCGACGGCACGGAGAAAGTCGGATGGCCCCTTCATCCAGCCTTCATGCATGACGGTCTGGGTGAAGGCCATTTGTAGCGCGGCACCCGCCTGCTGCATGTCATCCTGCGAGGCGTAGTGCCCGACCTCGTACATATCGGCGGAGATCGAGGCCAGCATGCCCATGGGGCCGAGGCGATTCATCTGATACCATGTGTCGCCGATGCGGACGCTGTGCGGCTGATTTCCAGCGAGCAACCACATGGCGCGCTTCTTCGGATCGTCGGGGCCAGAACCCGACACATAGCCCTCCGCCGCGAGGCTTCCGAACATGACAGCCAAGCCAGTTCCGGCCATCATGCGGGCGGCGGCGCGGTCAGCTGCGATATTGCCGTTGGTTCCTGCCAGATCGGCGCGGATTTGCGGATGCAGCAGGCCAACCGGCGTCCGCTCAACAATCGACTTGTTGATGATGTTCATGCCGATGTGCATGAACGGGTTGATGAACTTGAGTAGCGGGGTCGGGCCAAGGAACGGAAGATTGAGTTCGTGGTTGAAGAACTTTGACACCCGCTCGGTGAGCGGTCCCGCCCGGCCCATGAGGGTCAGGTCGGTCGCCTCTTTTCGCGCCTGTTCCATCATGGCTTCGGTCGGGTTCATGTGCAGGTCGGCAACGCGGGCGTCAAACTGTGCGCCAATCAGCCCTTCCTCAGAGGCTTGGCGATAAGCAAGTGCTGCCTTTTCCATGGAATAGTTGGCGGCACGGAAAAACGAATGGATCGACGCGACAAAACGCCCCGGCAATCGCGCGGCAGCGCCAAGCGGTAGAACGTTCACGCCCTTGACGGCAATGTCGGGGATTGCGCCGAGGGTCGAATATTTTGGGCCGATGAGCGGTGCGCCCTGTTCGCCGCCCATTTCCAATTCCCTTGCTCCGGCCATGACACCATCACGGATACCGCGCACCAGCGAAAACGCCGCGCCAATGGCATCGTGATAGCTTGCGCCTTCCTGCAAATAGGACTGCTTGGCAGGCGTGCCTGTCTGATAGATGAGATCGCGCGGCTTCTCGGTCGGCAAAAGCGTTGTCGTGCCTTCCGCGAACGCGTCGATAGCCGATTTGATGGCGGACGGTAGCCCCGTCTTAAGTCCGCGCAACTGTGCTGCCACCTCACCCATGCGAACCCGTTCGCCGCCGCGTCCCATCCGGGCGCGAACGTCGCCAATGGCAGCAGCCAATGCCGTTTCAGGACCAACCTTCTGCGCAGCAAGAATGGTATTGCCGATCATGTAGGTGATGTGCGTAGACGGCCCGGAAATCAGGCCATTGATCCAGTATTCAAGTGCCATGCGGCCATAGCTGCGCTTGGCGGCATCGTCCATGAACTTTGACACCTGCTGCGGTGTGTCGAGAGCAAGGCCAAGCTGCGCCTCTTGGCGAAGCTGGTATAGCGTCTTGCCCGTTGCCCCTCGGAGGAATTGGTCAACGTTCTGGATCGTCTGATCGCCTGCGATATTGCGGAATGCCCGAAGCGCCCGGCCGGCTTCCGCCGTGATGCCTGATACCTGGGCTTGGATCATTTGATGCCGGTCACGAGCCTGTGCATAAGCCATCACGTCCTGATCGGTGCCAGTCGCCGCAGCCTTCATCAGGCCATGAACAGTTGACGCGGATTCGATCAGCAGCTTTCGCGCCGCCATCACTTGCTCAGCGTTGAACGCCTGTCCAAGCTTGCGCTCGCTGAGTTGGCGATAGTCCATGCCGAGTGCATCGGCCAAATCCATGACCATGCCATCGGTGATGACGCCGCGACGGGCCGCGATGAAATCATCGTTGGCCTGTGCGGATTCGCGGATCGCCGCCTTCACGTCCTCGTTTGTGGTGAGGGTGTCGAGGCGAATATTGCCCGCCTTGTCGATGTGCGGGTCATCTGGGGCGAACGGTTCATGCGGGCTTACTGGCCCTGCTGTTGTGCCAGATGATGCAGCAGGGCTTTTTCCGACAGTTGCACCGCTGCCCTTGCCGAGATCGCCTGCTGCGCTGCGAAGTGCGCCGTTTCCTTGCTGACTGTCGGGTCTTGAGCTATTCGCGTCCAGCGGTCCAGTTCCGCCTTGTCCATTGCTAGCTTGTCCTCCAGCGTCGGTTCCGGCGGCGGCGGTGGTGCGAGCGTCTGAGGCTTGGATTTCGGCTTGGACATGGGACGGGGCTTCCTGTTCTGAGCGGGCCATTTCCGCGCGAACTCGGTCGCGGGCAGGTTCCGCTTCGGCGGGCTCGGTGTGAGCCGCGTCGGCGCGATGAATGTCCGTTAGGGTGGGGCCACCATTGGCAATGGTTTTACCCTTGTAATCCGAGGCAATCAAGCGGTCGAACACGCCGCGAATGTCATCGTTGATCGGCAAGCCTAGACCCTTGATCGTCTGGTAAATGGTGGTCAACCAGCCCCTGAACTTCTCGAACACGCCGACGAGGCCGGGCGACGGGGCCTTGCCCTCGCGCATGTATTGCTCGAAGCCACGGGCGAATTTCTCGTGCTGGCGGGTGGTGGGCATCTTGCCCTCGTCCATCTTGAGCCAGTCGCGGACGGTCTGCATGTCGGCCTTGAGGCCAGCCGGGGCCGCATCGTGTGCAGCATCCCGCAGCATTTCCTCAAGCCACTGATGACCCGTTTCGTGGATGAAGGTGCTAGCGTTCGCGTCCTTCATCAATGTGATGATCGGGCGCTTGCCTTCCTGTAGCCTTATCCTGCCACGGGCGGATTGGAGGAGTTCGCGGGCATATTGTTCTGCGTGTTGGGCTGCGGCTTCCCGTCGAGCAGTTTCGAGAGCAACATCGCCCTCTGTGCGTTGTCCTGAAATATCTGCTTGTCTTGCAGATCCGTTGCCTTCGGCACCAGCGATTGCAGTATCTCGGCTCGTTGCTTCCAGGTAATCGTCATATGACCTCGGCGGCGGTATCTTATCCAAACCTGCGGCGGTTTCAAGGCTGACACCTTCCGGCGTCACATCACTATCGGCTTCACGGAAATTCCGAAGCGAAGCATCGACAATCGCGTCGTGGGGGGCCATCCCGTCATGGATCAACTGCTGCGCCAAAGACAGGTCTTCCGGCTTCATGCTCTTGGCGTCAATGTTCTGCGCCTTCAATTCATCGAGCAGTTGAACGCCATATTCACGAATAAATGCGCCTTCAGCCTTGGTGTAGTTGCCAAAGAACTCTTTTTCAGCCGTGGCATTGTTAATCTCGTCCTGCCAAGCCTGATCCTCAAACGATACTACCGGATTGGCTTTGCTGTGCCGGTCCATCAGGTCAAGAACATCTTGTCCGGTCGTCGTAGCCTGGCCGCCCGTATCGCGGCCCTCATCATGGAGGTAGCCCGCTTCAACCAGAAGCTCGCGCATCGCATCGAGCGACTTGCCACCGTTGCGCTTTACGGCAGACCCGTAGACCGTGCGGGTGTTGGCAGGCTTCAGGTCGCGGGCACTCAGTTCGCCGCCATCATCCTTCAAGCCGCCATTCTTGGCGATGAACTCCATGACATTGACGGGCCGATCTGGCGCACTCGCCTTGCGGATATAGCGCCCGGTTTTGGTCGCTATGATCTGCCGCGACATGATGCCTTGCTGGATCAGGCGCGTGGCAACCTGCGTATCGCCGCCAACCGCAGGCGCAAGGTTTTCTGGCGTAATCGGCTTCTTGGAGGACAAGAATTGACCGAATGCCGCTTTTTGATCGGCAGTCGGCGCAAACGGTTGCGCTACCGGCTCAGACGGTGCAGAGATCGGCGCTTCTGCGGCCTGTGCCGGAGAAGACGGTTCAGGCGGCTTCGGAACGGCCACAGTGACCGGGGCCGGCGGCGTGCCACGGTCGCCTTGACCACGGATAAACGCCCCGTCCCGATTGTAAATATCCAGCGGCTCGCCAATCCCGCCCTCAAACCGTGTTGCACGTGAAACATAGTGCGAGGCAATGAGATCGCCAGCCGCCAGTGCTTCATCAATCGGCCTGCCTGCCTTGATCAGCTGGGTCGCTACATCGTTGGCAATGGCGGGGCCATGTTCGGCGGGTGCCTCGTACGGCTTCGGCGCTTCCGGCGCAGCCGGTTCGGCCATCTTCTGCAACTGCGCATCGGCCAGCGCATCGGCAGCGGGCTTCGGAGCCTGCGCTTCCTCGCCACGGAATACCTTTTCGGTGATACCCGGTCCCGCCACCTTGGCGTCAGCCAGATCGGCAGGTGTCGGGCCAGTCGAGGCTCGCCAGCCCACCACATGCTCGCCCCAATTGCTCAAGGCGCTCCCAAGTGCGTTCTGCCGCGCCCAGATCATGCCAATGCCGGTTGCAATGCCGATCCTGAGCGGATCAAGCGGCTGGCCTTGCATCTTTTCCTGCACGGCCTCGTTTCCGGCCATGAAGGCACCGGACATGATGCGTGCCGTGACCGGGTTCGCCATGAGCTTCTGCCATGTCGTTGTCCCGATGTTTTCCGCCGCCTGAATACCCATCTTGGGGGACATGACAAGGGCCTGCGGAGCCATGTCGCCAATGAACTGCGCTATCGGGTGCTGCTGGCCCTCTGCCGCTTGCTGCTGCACATCCTGCCCGACGGCTTGCTGCGCCCATAGCGGCAGTTTAGAAACCATGTACTGCTGTGCCCGGCCCACCGCGTCAGCCCCGACCCAGAAACCAGCAATACCGCCGACGAGGGCGCCACCTGTCTCTCCAAGTCCTGTTTCACCGAGACCTGGAATGGCGGCGCCCGCCACTGCACCGATCCGAGCGCCAGCCCCCGCCGCAGGCATTCCGGCGATGACCGGCGCAACACCGCGCTCAACGGCGTGAGCGATCGTGCCGGTTATTGTCGTCGGCGGTTCGACAAAATCACCGAACTTTGCAAATGGGTCGCTCGGATTAGGCCCCGGTTCCGTGCCGCTCGCCGTTTGCACGGTAGGCACGGGCGGAGGCACGGGTTCCGGTGGCTGCGGCGGAGCCGCCACTCCAGCAGAACCAATCGGCCCGAATTGCGCAAACGGATCGTCCATCAAGGCTTGGCTTCCGGGGCCATTTGCTCGAGCACGGTCTTTGCATCCGTGCCGCTCACCGCGAAATGGCTGTTGAACAGGTCTGTGGTTTTCTTGAAATCTTCGAGCGATTGCGTCT
Organism: Betaproteobacteria bacterium; assembly: GCA_028868235.1. GTDB lineage: Bacteria > Pseudomonadota > Gammaproteobacteria > Burkholderiales > Rhodocyclaceae > Azonexus. The sequence continues at coordinate 5,454 of JAGWUW010000026.1, forward strand.
GACTGGCGTTCCAAAGGATCGACAACGCCTCACCCCACTTATCAGGCGGAAGCCGTGAGCCATCGGGGCGGATTGGAGCCATCTGCAATAGGCTTGACCAATTCTTGGCATTCGCGCCATTGGGGGCAACTGGGATATTGCCCACAGTGTCGCCCGATGATTGATCCATACCCGCATTGACACGATCTGCGTTCATCTGGTTGGCGGGACGCAACCCTTCAACCATTGTGTCAACATTCTTTTGTGTCAGGAAATCATACGGGTTCTTGCCTTCCTTGAGCCATTGGTCGAACGCCGCTTCAAACTTCGGAACGAACTGCGCATTGTAGATTTGCTCGCCTTTGGCATCCTTGAGCGGCGGCAGGCCGGGGAACATCACTTCCTGATCGAATGATAGCTTGGAGTGGGCATATTTCAGCATCGCATCCCGGCTGGTATTGACTGCCGCGTTGTCGGTGCTTTTTTGCCCCTTTTGCATGATACCAACAAGCCGGTCAGCACCATCTAGCGTCAGATCACCGCCCGGAAGTGCTCTCTTGTAAATGTCGTTCACATCGGTAATTTTGTTTGACGTGATATCGCCAAGGGCTTTTGAAAAGCCAGCGCCAAGCTGACGCGATGTGCCAACCTGATATTTGTCCGCGAGATCGGCCAAGGTCTTCTTTGTCTCGAAATTGGTCAGATTGGGATCGGCAGCGATTTCCTGAACGATGTTTGCAACATCTTTCGGATCGTTCTTGAGGATGCGCGAGACATAGCTATTGGCCGTGTCATCATTCAATTGTTTTGCCTGTTCGCGTTGTGCCGCTGCCTGCGATTTCTGTGCCTGCAACACCTCGGACTGGATTTGAAACAGGTCTTTCGGGGCAATGCCGTGGAAGATTTCGGGAGCGCCACTGTCAGGGGTGATCGGCGTGTTGGCAGTTGCGTCGCTGGTGATCTGGCCGCTATCGGCAACCTGCGTTCCAAGAATCTTGCTGACGTAGCCCTGCGTTTCGGCGGGCATATGAGCAAGCCAGTTCGGGCCGTACTTGGCAATGGCATCGCGCGTCTTCTGTGGCCCGGCATTATAGGCAGCGAGCGCCTTGGTGGCATCACCGCCGAAATCCTGCCACTGCTTGGTGAAATAGGCGCGGCCAAGCTGCTCATTGTAAGCCGGATCGGACTTGTAACGGTTGGCGTCGAACGGCACGCCAGCAAGCGCCGCCGCTTCCGGTGCGGTTCCGGGCATGACTTGCGCAACGCCAACTGCACCCTTGGGAGAAACGGCAGATTGATCGCCGCCAGATTCCCGTTGAATGATGCGCGGCCACAGGTCGTCAATCGTCATGTCCTGCGGATGGACATTTGGCGCGGGCAATGGGCCACTTGTAATCTGGCCGGGACTGGCGTTGCTGACCGAAGAGGCGGGGGCTTGTGACGGCGCAACCGTGGCCGGTGCGGAGGCTGGTACAACAGTCGTCCCTCCACCCCGGAACTGTTTCATAAGCTGAATATGGCCCTTGTCGTTCAGCCGGTCGGGCAGGAACTCAAGGCCATAGTTGGCGGCGCGCGGCTGCCCAGTTTTGGGGTCTGTACTGCGGAGCCATTGCCACACTACGTCCTGCTTGAGGTCGGCAGCATCTCCTATTTCGTGCAACGAGTGTCCGGGCCTCGCTGCAATCCCGCCGCCCATCATATAGTTGCGGTAAGCGCTCGCCTGTTCGGCATTGGTGCGCTTTAGCGAAAGCACGGTTGACAGCCCGCCCGCGGCCTGTTCGGCATCGTTCAAGGCATTCTGCAACCGGCTTCCGAAAGCCGGATTTACATCGAAATGGCCCTGCCGCGTGCCAGCATAGCGCTCTTGCAGAAACGAAGTTGTGGCTTCAGGCAGCACATTGGCGGGCTGCGCACTGGATTGCTGCCCACCCTGCCCCGGCTGGCTTGCATCTGGTGAAGGCATCGCCCCGGTCGGCGTGTACTGCGGCAATTGCTGCATGAGCTTTTGCCCGAACGGGGTATTGGCGAAATTCTCCATATGCCCCTGAAACTGATCAGGGTGCGCCATTGCGTAGCCCTTGAGCAATTGCACCCGGGCCATGCTGTCAAAAGCCTGCTTGTCCTGTGGCGTAAAATAACCAGGGAGCGCATTGATCTGCTCTTCAACCCGCTTCACCGAATCGCCGAAGTTCTCGGGTGTGCTGTCAGCCGATATTCCAGTAATGATATTACTGGTGAAGTCGTTGATCTTGCCGACATAGAAAGCCCGGCCTTGTTTGGCCTCGAACGCCTGCGCTTGTTTTTCAAACATCTGCCGGTCGCGCATGACGCGGGCGTTGATCGGCCCTAGCACCTGATCCGGCATGCCGCTGAATCCGCCCCACATCTGCTTTCCGGCGGCATCGTAGGTCTTGAGAAATCCCTGTGTGAAATTCACAGCGCCGGGCGGCGCATCATTCATCGCCTGTTGCAGATTGCCGAACTGGTTGGCGCGGAATTCTTCATATACCGAATTGGCATCGAACTTCTGCTGGGCGACCGCTTGGCGGTTTTCGAACGCATCCTGACGCGCCCAATAGCGCTGCTCGCGGGCATAGTCCGTGCCGCCGCGCATGATCGCTTGCCCCATCCCCTCAAGCGCTCCGGGGATCGGATTGCTCGGCATGGACGGCACATTATACGTGTCCTGCACGCTGTGGCGCGGACCGGGATTGAGTTCCGTATAATCAGGAAGGACAGGCATTCATGCTATCCAAAGAAATAGGAGCCAGAACCATAGATTGGCGCATATGTCGGCTGATACGGCATCAACCCCGCCATCCGGAATGACGAGAACCCATTGATCATCGAGGTTGCTCCGCCGATGAAGCCGCTGAGCAGCGCCTGATCGCCCTGCATGCGGGTTAGGTCGGCCTGATAGTTGAGATTGTCTCTCCGGGTATCGCCCTCATAGATTGCCGACTTTGCCTGATAATCGCCTTCCACTCCGGTCTTTGCCATGAGATCGACAACGGTTGGGTCGGATGCCGAGCCGCCCGATGCAGCCGCTACCGAACGCTGGCGCGACAAGACGTAATTAGCCTCGCGCTGCCTCTGGATAGCGTTGCGCTGACCAACGGCGGATGCTTCATTGGCTGCGATGTCCATGGCCTTAGCCTGGCCATCTGCCTGGTTGGCAGCGGCAATGCCGCCCAACACCGATCCCGCAGCCGAAACAAGGCCGCCGATGATACCCATCATCGCCATAGCCAAACCCTCTTGTTATCGACGACTCGGTACGTCTCCTCAAACCCGAGGCGCTTCAGCCAAGCGGCAGCGCGCGGGATCGTCTCGTCGCAGTAGGTTACAATTACCGGCTCACCAACTTGGCGCATCACGCCGAGAAACCGCAGAGCAGCCCGATGCAGCGCAGTTGCCGGCATGGACCCTCGCCGATCCATGAAGGCAACTGCCGTCCCATCGTCCGCATAGATGACGCCGGCCATGCCTGTAACGCCGGTGGTGTCCCGGCAGCGCATGGCAAGCCATAGAGGCGGCGGGGCCGATCCGAAAAAAGTTTTGAACTCATCCGGCGTTGCCAGCGCGATATCAACCATCAGGTGCGAGTGGCGATGACCGAGGTTCCGCCATTCTCAAGCATCACCCATACGTCCGCGCCGCTGATCGTGAAGTCGTGGCGGCGCATGGCATCGTCATAATTGTAGTTGGGGCCCTCGATGACGAAATAATTCGTCGCATTGGCCGCCGGTTGTCCCGATTGCACGACAACGCGCACCCGCTGACCTCGGTAGACCCACAGAGTGCAGGCCGTACTTATCGAGGTGACAGCGGTATAGGACGCATTGCTGATCGTCACTGCTGCAGTGCTGGTAGCCATGTCTATCTCCTATCGATCAGGCTTGCGGTTGGCCCGGTTGCGGCCGATAACCGTAGGTCAAGGGCTCATTAGTGATAATGTCGAATGTCACACCCAAGAATGTCGCTGGATATGGCGAACTAACCTTGAAACAGATACGGCTGTCGGAATTCCATGCGCCATCAATTGAGAATGAGTTGTAATCGTAGGTATCGAGGCTTTCATTCTGGCTCAGGGCACGGCCATTGCCGAGCGTGGCCGGAAGATGATTCATGGCGCTGAAATCACGCCCCGCCACTACCCCATACCAACTGGCACTATTCATCTGCAGCGCGACCCGCGAAACCCGCTTTTGCTTACCGAGTGCGGTCCCGTCCTGCGCGGCATAAGCGAGCTTCGCCGATTTGAACTTGCCATCATATCCGAGGCCAAACGCGCCGTTACTGACTGCAACTGGTGTGGTGATAGTTCCCCCCGTCACTAACATTGGTGTGGCCAGCGGCAGGCCATCTGCCCATCCAACGACAGTGAGGCCCTCAAGATGCCCAAGACCGGTGATCGATGTGGTGGCCGCCCCCGAATAGACAACATGGCTGTCAACGCATTTCGTGACTGTCCCCGGCAATGATTCCGCACGGGTCGCCATCTTTTCGACGATCATGTAACTCGGCCCCGAGGCCGGGATACGCTGCACCACGAGGTAGACGCTATCGTCCGTCGTTCCAGGCAGGACACAGATTGCCTTGATCAGGCCATTGGTGGTAACTGGTGTCCAGGCCAGCACTTCGTCCTGCGGCTCGAAGGTCAGAACCGCCGCTGTGCCATCCTTCAGAACAAACCAGATGCGCGTATCGGGTTGGCGCTGAACCGCAGCCTGAACGATTCCCGGCCCGCATATTTCTGGGTTCAGCCGCGTAGCGTCATGCGATTGGAAATCAAACGACTGGCTATCGAATGACGCGACCATGACGCGAGTGCCAGACCGCTGCACGAATATGCCGTTGTTATCGACGCGAACCGGAGCGACGGCGGCGCAGCCCCTGGTTGAAAAGTTGCGGGCCGTGAATTGCGTAGGGGTCAGTGGCTGATCGAATTGTGAGGCGCGGATCGATACTTCTTCGATGGTGGTGCCAACCAGGAACCGTTGCAGGCTCATGAACCATCTGATGCTCACCACCGGCCCAGTGGCGATTGACCGGACAATCGGTGCGCTGTCGCCCTCGACCGTATCATCATAACTGGCGAAGGCATCCGAAATCGACCCATAGATCTTGTCGTTCAGTCCCCACCACAGACGGCCGTCATGGAAGCCAACTGCCGAAGGCCAACCGCTATAGGCTGACCATGCCCCCATATCCCACTCGGTGGTCGCCGATGTAGCCCCGAGCGTCGATATCACTTCGGCTGTGGCATGGGTGGTATCGGTCACACTTAGAACGCGAACGATGCCCTTCTGGATTGAATTGGAGTAGGTTAGGTTGAGAACCGCTGTGCCGCTGGTATAACCGCCGGTATCGATGCCAAGCCTGTAGTAGACGATCTGGTTGTCGAGGCCGTCATTGATATTGTCAGTCGCCGGAGCGGTGTAGGTCTTATAGTCGTTCCACGCCCCTACAATGCCAAAGGACCGTTGCAGTTTTACCGTTGCAACAAATGTCCCTGAGATTGTGACAGTGAAGTTACGTTGGTTGGCTCCTCCAGAACCGGAGGAAAGACCGGTGACGCGGATCGAATTCGTAAATTGATTGGCCCCGGAAATGGAGCTGACCGCATTCTGTCCCCCGTGCGTTAGTCGGATCAGGCTGCCACCCATGGTTTGCCGGAATAGTGACCGGTTTGCCGTGAGTGTCACCGTTCCCCGCACGGCCGATGGGGTTATCGTTGTGGATGTCTGGTTTGTAAGGTTGAATGGTCCATCAGATGTCTTGTAGCGGTCGATTCCCCAAGACCGCATGGCGGTGTCATACAATCGGATGCGATATTGCGGATGATTTGGTGTGGCGACAAATACGATGTCGCCGGACTGGTCGTAGGACAGAAGATTGTACTGAGTGCCCCAAACATTGTCGAGTGTCACCCGACCGACAGTTTCGACCGAGCATAACTGCACCAATCGTGGCACCGCATCGGAACAAGAGAATTGAACATAGAAATTGCCGCCGGTTGGCGTGAAGGCAATGGAATGCTCGCCATCCTCAAGCACTGTTTCCGAGAAATAACCATCGGCATCGATAGCCGCGCCAACTTTTATGGTCACTGGTCCACGGGCGATCTTGACCCGCAAGGCGTGCTCGACATTCTGGTCAGGGGCCGCAACTGTCACGTTCTGATAGGTCTTGGCGTAGTTGTTGCCGTCGCCAAGCAATTGTAGATAACTACCGCTGGCCCATGTTGACGCCGCCCCGCTTTCATCGGCTGTTGTCCAACCGCTCAGATCGACGGCAAAATTGTTATTGGTGATTGCGGTTGCAACAGCCGCACGGCTGAGAAAGGCATCACCGGTCATGAACTGCACGCCGGAATAGCCAACCATGACCATTCCCTTGACATTCAAGCTGTATATGAAAGGAACCGGGATAACAGACTCATTGTTGTTGGTCGTGTCGATCTTGCCGAGTCCGGGGCGCATAGCGCAGGCCCCCATGATCATCGGCAACAAGTTCTCCTGAGTTTCCGCCGCCATGCGCAGCTTGGCCAGGTCAACGCGGTCCAGCGCTAGCGGAGATACGACTCCAGCATTGAGGGCAAACAGTCCCGGCGACTGGCGCGACACTTACAGCCAGCCCTGCTCAACCGAGAATGTACCCCACCGTCGGCGGCGTGAGCGCGTCATCTGCGAAACGTTGTTGAACCGAGGACGCTCGGTCAAATCGTCCTTGATCTTGGCGTTCTCGAAGGCTTCTCGGAAGGCCAGCATCCGCGCCTGAAGGACGGCGCCCGGCGATTGCGGGTTGCGTTTGACCTCTTCAAGTTCAAGATACGCAAGAAGCGCCCGGCGGAAACCATCGGTCCATAGGGTCGAGTCCTCGCCATCTGTCGAGATGTAGCGAATAACCGTGTTCTGATACTGACTGTGCAGTCGCCCTCCCTCGAAACGGTAATCAAGATCGATGACCGGCATCGCATAGGGCAGCGTTGTTGTGGTGGGATAGTAATACTGGAAAATGCGGCCGAGATCGTCGGGAGGAAAGGCCGCGAAGGAATAACCTGGGGATACATCTATGGCAGTTCCGGTGAGACTTGCTGTCTTGATGGCGAACCGCCAGAAGCCTTCATCCAGCAGCCATTTGTAGCCGACGAGCAACTGGCCGTTCAACTGGAAGCGAAGCCAATTATCTTCGGGGATGGCGTCAGCGGCCATGGCGATCTGCATCGCCTCTTTCCACTTGGCTAGCATCTGTTCGGTGCGGGCCGGATCGGCAGTTATCCGGTCGGCAACCTCGTAGGCAACACGCACCGCGACGGCATGAGAAAACTGCTCCGGCCATGTGTCGGGATCGGCATAGTCGCTTGAGACATAACGGAGATTAACCGGTGCCGTGTTGGTAAACAGTTGCTCAAGTTGATGCTTTACATCAATCGGGCATTCTTGCCCGTTGCTGTCATTGGTAACGAAAATGGCATGGCTGCGCAACCAGTCGGACGGGAGCGCGAACACGTTGGTGTAACCCGCGATGGGCGGCACGATATTGGTTGGAGCGGGATACACAGTCTTGAGTGCAAAGCGCCAATAGGCCTGACGCAACACATATTCGACGGCTCGCGGCCACGCATCGTCAATGGCATAGCGTTGTGCCGTATCGTCACTGAGCGTGGCAATACGGCTATCGCCAAGCAACCGGCCAATCTCGCGGTAGACATCAATCTTTGCGGCCATTGCCTAGACCCCCGGCACAAACAAGGAATTCGTGACCTTGAAATTTCCGTAGAACTGCTGAGTCACTTCACCGCTGGCCAGCGTCACGCGACAATCGTGCTGATAGATGCCAGGAGTTACGGCGCTATGCTGAGCATAGGTCGCCGTCATGGTAGCGGCCCCGCCCGTGGCATTCGTGATGACGAACATGCCGGTCGATAGTTTGGCGCTGAACAATGGCGCGGTGGTCAGATCGCTGCCGGTTGCCCACTCGATTTCAGTCGCCCCGGTAATGTTGAGAAGCGTTCCGTCATCGGCATAGAACAGGCAGTTGAACACCCATGTTTCCGCCTCGTTGCGGGTAATGTTGATACGACGGGCCATGTGATTATTCCACTAGAGAGAACGCGGCCCCTGCCGCCCGATGATCGTTTTGGGCTCCATACCGCCCACGATGGTCAGCGCCCGACCGAGAGTTGCGGGGCCATCGGCCGCCATTGTTTTTGGATATTCGATGCCCTTGAACGTGAGGTGATGCAGGCGGCTTGAGTCCGGAATAGTGATGCCGACTTCAGGCGTGAAGGCCGAAATCGGATAGACCGATATGGATTGGAAGCCAAGCATCTGGTACTGTCCTAGTTTGATTAGGGTCCGCCCAGCGCCCGGAACAGGTTATCCTAGGCGCCACGCATGGCCCAGTACATCGCGCGGCAAACGCGGCTCAATACGCTGCCGCTCACGGTCGATCAACTGCTACGGCATGTAGACCGCCTTCACCACATAGGCTTCCAGGGTGATCGTGTCGGTGCCGGAGGTCACGCACTGGGCGGTGAGCGTGATGTTCTGGGCCGCCGTGGTGTCGATCGCGGAGGTGTTGAATGAGCCACCAACGAAACCCGTCACGCCGACTGTCTGATTTACAGTTGAAATCTGCGAGTTGGTGGCATTGCGGTTCTGCATTCTGCCGACCGGTGCGGCCGTCGTCTGGACTGCGGTATTGTGAGTGAGAGTGTTCAACACGGCGGTCGAATATTTCACCTTCATCGTCTTGGTGTTGGTGTTGCCGGTGGTCGTCCACATCGTCCAGACTTCGATGAAGCCATTTGGCCCCAAAATATTGCCGGGGACAGAGACCGTCACCAATGTATTTTCGGTGGTGTTGCCGGTGTTGGCGACCGGCGCGGCGCTGGCGGCGATCACCCGTTCCA
>JAGWUW010000386.1 GCA_028868235.1 Betaproteobacteria bacterium
CCTGCGGGTGATCGTGTCGAGCAGGTCACCAGCGGCTCCTGCGCCCACAGAAATCTTTGTCTCATCACCCAGGTAGTCGCGTGCAACTGCAAGACTGCCGTGAGGATAGAAAACCAATGTCGCTCCTGCGGCGTTCCCATAGGGCCGCCGCAGATACTCCCAATCTGTCTGGAATTCCCCGTCGTGAAATGCGTCTTTGAACCAACTCCCGTTCGCTGAGTTGAACAGCAACATGGACCAGTACAGGGTGAGGTCGTAGTTCAAGCTGACGACAGTCGGAAACACGCTGGCAAACGCACCCACACGCTGTAGGTCGGCGGCAACATCGGCATGCACCGGATGCACGCTGTGCACAGCTTCGATCAATGCTGTGCGTACTTCCGCATAGGCTGCAGAGATGTCGGCCGACGGAGTTCCCAAGGCCACGTTGACGTGCTCGGCATACCAGCATGCGAGCAGAACATGCTCAAAGTCGGTTGTCCCCAGCCTGGCGAAGATTGGCGCGGTGGTGGCGAGTAGTCCTTTCGCATCAGCAACGCCATGGAGTGTCGGGTATGCAAACTCTTTGCGAATAGCGATGCTCGCGCCGTTGCCAAGAAGAATGGCACTCCAGCCTTCCTGTTTTATGCTTTCCCATGTGTCGATTGCGATCCGGTCCATGCTCTTTAGGTGCCTGTGTCTGGCTTGGTTGGGTCAACAAATCGCAGCAGCTGCGATCGAATATCTGCCGCCGAAGCAGTCAGATCTACGGTAGCGAATCGAATAGGGTTCCCCTGGATCACCACAGTCTCGTCAACGCTCTGGCCGATCGCGGGATGCAGCAACAATCCACTGGCGCAATCGGCAAGCGCGTCACCGCGCCCAACCTGAGAACGCAGGTAAGCGTAGATCTGGTAAACGTAACCACTACGCAGGGTTTCTTCACGGTACCAGCCGCTCGTCACTATCGATGTGAACTTGGTGTCAATGACGATTCGCCGGCCGGAAGGCGCATGATCGAGCACCACGTCGGTTCTCATCGTCGGCAAGATCTTGTCAATTCCCGATGTCTTCTGTTCGATCTGCCAGCCCAGCGTACCACCACACCGAACTCGCCATCCCTGCGGTTGCAGCACCACTTCATAGAAACCGCCTACGGCCTTTTCGAACAGTCGCCGGACCCAGGTGATCTCGCGATCCGGAAGAGTCAGCACGTTCGTCCCGGCCACTTCAGTTGGCAAGGCAAGATCAAAAGCCAGCTTCGCCGCAGCCACCATGAATCGGTCATCCGCGTCGTTGCGGCCAAAGCGATCGGTGCTCATCTGCGCGCGAGTTGGCGCATCGCCGGAGACACCCATAGCCTTCATGCCGCTGGCAAGTGAGCGGCAGCGACGAGACACGTCCTCCCTCTGCACAATTCTGGAGATGGTCTCCAGTGCCGCTCGGACAAAGCGATTGCGTGGCGTGTCGATGGTCAGCTCATCAAATCGACAGGCCACCAAGCCACGATCCAGCAATCGATGCCGCTCCGTATTCAGGACATCAATCCGCCCGCGCACGCGAGTGAGGACCGCATCCCGAGATCGGTAGCCCAGATTGAGGCGGCGGCGCTGCCTGACTTCCACCGCGTGGGCTAGGATTTCGGCGATCAGATCGGGGAGATCGTCAGGGTTGTCCTCCAGGCCAACATTACCGATGCCGCGAGTGCGGAACAAGTCCGACGCATACAACATCAGCAGCCACAGATTGCGCACCGGAATACGTCCGATGTAGCCATCTGCGTCGTCCGACGCGCTCTCGACTTGCTCCGCGACCACACCCATCACCAGCCCTGAAGCAGCCGTGCGCACGCCTTCTGCGCTTCGTCGGGGGCATCAAACCAATACTCATCGAGCAGTGGCCCGATCTCGGTCTCGACCACCTGCTGGAACCACTCCTTTGTGTCCCCAGCCTCCAGCCTATGGGCGGGCGTCACATAGCTATGGCCGATCCGGAACTGCTTTCCAAGCCGAGCGTCAGCCGCGATCTGATCATTCAGCACAGCAATCCGTTGCTCGATATCCGCGACCAGAGTCGGATCGACAGCACACTCTTTGACCACCCAATCCCGCCACGCGGTACCAAGCCTTGGCTCCAGACCCACGAAGGCGAAACGCCGACGCAACGCGAGATCGACGAGGGCCAGCGACCTGTCGGCGATGTTCATGGTACCGACGACATAAAGGTTTTCCGGAATGTGGACGGGGCGACGTTTGCCATCTGCGTCCGGGTAGCACAGTTCCAGTGCCTCATTGGGCGTGCGCTTTCCAGCTTCCAGCAGAGTCAGGAGTTCGCCGAAGATCTGCGCCGGGTTGCCACGGTTGATCTCCTCGATCACCACGACGAACTTCGACGTGGGGTCCTTCGACGCTGCCTTGATCGCTTCCATGAAGACGCCGTCGGCTAGCGATAACTTCCCCTCGCCGGTCGGCCGCCATCCTCTGACGAAATCCTCGTAGGACAGATTGGGGTGAAATTGCACCGCGCGGACCTTGCTTTCGTCCTTCTGACCCATCAGCGCAAACGACAGGCGCTTCGCAAGCCACGTCTTGCCGGTGCCTGGTGGCCCCTGAAGGATCAGGTTCTTCTTGGTACGAAGGCGATCTAGAAGGCGATCGATCTCGTTGCGTTCAAGGAAGCATCCGTCCTTGAGAATATCGTCGATCGAGTACGGCACGATCGGCACGGCAACTTGAACGTCCTCTGATGCAGTCGCCTCAGTGGCATCGTCGCCATCATCGGCGTCCCCCCCGTCGCCTTCGCCGACTGGCGATTTCTCATCGGAAGGGGCCTTGTACATCCATGCTTCTAACGAAAGCTCAGGATAGGAATGGACAGGGTAAGCGGTCTCCTGAAAGCGCGGCTCCAA
>JAGWUW010000387.1 GCA_028868235.1 Betaproteobacteria bacterium
ACCTTGCACCAGACGAAGATGTAAGGCTAGGCGGCAAATTGGCACATGACATCGTTATGCGACATGAAGGGATGCATTTGGTTGACCGCTTTATCCTCGATCTGCTTGATGATTTATCGGATTAAGAGCCCCGAAATTAGCGTCCCTCGTCCATTGGACTCCCAATCCTCGACAAGAGATAAGAGGTGGCCTGAGGAATCTGGGCAGCGGGATAAGTGGATTTTCTGCCTGACGGCGGCCAGGAAGGCCGTATGACAGGAGAAGAGATGAGCAGACGACCGCGCCGGAACCACAGCCCGGCTTTCAAGGCGAAGGTGGCGCTGGCCGCCGTGAAGGGTGAGAAGACGCTGGCCGAGCTGGCGCAGTTGTTCGACGTGCATCCGAACCAGATCACGACGTGGCTCACGCAGTTGCTGGAAGGGGCTGCCGGTGTGTTTGGCGCCGATGGCACGGCGGACGGGTCCGAGCCGACGGTGGACGTGAAGACACTGCACGCCAAGATCGGCGAGCTGACGCTGGCGAATGATTTTTTGGCCGGCGCGCTCGGCAAGGCAGGACTGTTGCCGAGCGCAAAACGATGATCGATCGTTCGCACGACTTGCCCTTGACGCGGCAGGCGCGGGAGCTGGGGATCAGCCGGGGCAGCGTTTATTATCTGCCCCGGCCGGTGTCGGACGCCGATCTGAAGGTCATGCGGCGGATCGACGAGTTGCACCTGGAGTTCCCATTCGCTGGCAGCCGGATGCTGCGCGACCTGCTGCGTCAGGAGGGCATCGAGATCGGCCGTTGCCACGTCGCGACGCTGATGAAGAAGATGGCGATCGAGGCGCTCTACCGCCGCCCGAACACCTCGAAGGCGGCGCCGGGGCACAAGGTCTACCCGTATCTGCTGCGCAAGCTGCCGATCGTGCGGCCGAACCAGGTCTGGGCAACCGACATCAGCTACATCCCGATGGCCAGAGGCTTCGTCTATCTCGTAGCGATCGTCGACTGGTTCAGCCGCAAGGTGCTCGCCCACCGGGTATCGATCACGATGGAGGCGGACTTCTGCGTCGAGGCGCTGGAGGAAGCCTTGGCGCGCTACGGCAAGCCGGAGATTTTCAACACCGACCAGGGCAGTCAGTTTACGTCGCTCGCTTTCACCAGCGTACTGCTGCGCGAGGAGATCGCCATCAGCATGGATGGCCGAGGTGCCTGGCGCGACAACGTCGTGGTCGAGCGGCTGTGGCGGTCAGCGACGCCCGCGCCTCGATCGGCCGTTATCTGGGTTTTTACAACGCGAGGCGGCCCCATTCGAGCCTCGGTCCCAAGACCCCGGACCAGGCATATTTTGACAACCTGCCCGTGGCGATGGCAGCATGATTTCGGCCGCCGATATTGGGCCTCACTCCAGTCGGGCTACGCCCTCCTTGCGTGATGCCCAATATCGGCAATTCAATGAGCAACCCGGCAGACGATCCACTTATCCCGCGCCGATCGCTGTTCAGACCAACCGGGCCACCTCTATAAGACTATATGCGGGGCGCCCCAACTCTATCCGGTCAACGTGGATTCGAACTCGCCATGATTATATAATAATCAATGACTTATGCCCCAGAGATGGGGTGGATGCCGCTCTCCCCAACGGTGTCATAATGCACCAGCATTACGGTGCATTAGCCATCGGGATAGGAGAGGCAACATGACGGACGTAGTAATTATCGGGGTCGATCTGGCGAAGAACGTGTTTCAACTGCACGGCGCGGCCGCTGACGGGACAGTGGTTTTTCGTAAAAAGTTCACGCGGCCTATGTTTCAGCGTTTCATGGCTGACCATCCGCGCTGCCTGGTCGCAATGGAGGCTTGCGGCGGCGCTCATCATTGCGCCCGCGAGTTGGTACGGCTCGGCCACGAGGTGAAGCTTATTGCTCCCCGCTACGTAAAACCCTTTGTGAAGCGACAGAAAAACGACGCCGCTGACGCTGAAGCCATCGTTGAAGCAGCCCTGCGCCCGACCATGCGTTTTGTTGAACCCAAAACCATGGAACAGCAGGCCCGTGCCATCGTGTTCCGTACACGAGAAAAATTCGTGAACCAGCGGACCGAAGCTATCAACGCTTTACGTGCCCACCTATATGAGTTCGGGTACATTGCGCCCCAAGGTATTGGTTATTTGTCACGCCTCGAGGCAGTGGTCGATGACCCGAACACAGACCTGCCGGAACTGGCGCGAGACTTATGCCGCGCCCTGCTGAACCACATTGCGCAACTCACCATATCGATCAACGATCTCAAAAAGCGGATCGGTACGATCTCGAAAGAGCAGGAAACATCCCGGCGCCTGCAAACCATGCCAGGCGTTGGTCCGGTTGGTGCATTGGCAATCGAGACTTTCGCCCCGCCAATGGACCAGTTCAAACGAGGTCGCGATTTTGCGGCATGGCTTGGCCTGGTGCCGAGGCAAAACTCCAGCGGTGGCAAACAGCGTCTCGGCAAAACATCGAAAATGGGACAGCGCGATATACGCCGTCTCCTGGTGACAGGTGCAATGGCTGTCGTGAACTGGGCTTCGCGAAAGGGCGCAGCGGAAGGTACATGGCTTGCGCGCATGTTGTCACGGAAACCGCGCATGCTTGTTGCCATGGCTTTGGCTGGCAAAATGGCTCGTGGGATTTGGGCCATGCTTACGAGGCAAGAGGATTACAGGAATCCGGTATTGGTGGGTGTCGCCTGATCATTCAGCGGCTTTGATCGGTATCGGACAGTTGGGGTTGTAAGGAAGGCATGAACTGAATGGGCAAATGATCGATCTGATCGGGGTCAAGAAACCTGGAACCTTCTCAGAGCTTCGAGCTCGCCCCAGAGATTGGGACTTGATCCGCGCATCACCATCACGGCCAGCGA
>JAGWUW010000388.1 GCA_028868235.1 Betaproteobacteria bacterium
CGCGCGAAAAGGCCATGGCCCAGACCGTCGAAATCTCGCTGCAGATCGGGGTGTCCACCACGTCGGCCGGAGCCAGCGACGATATTCGCGATACTGTCGATTATGCGGTAGTCGTCGAACGCCTGCGCAAGGACCTGGCGGCCAGCCATTTCAATCTGCTGGAAAAGCTGACCGAGCACATCGCCACCTACCTGCTCGAAAATTTTGCCGCCCAGTGGGTGCGCGTCTCGGTGGCCAAGCTGGGCATGATGCCGGGCGTCAAGCGCGTCGGCGTGATCATCGAACGCTCGATCTGACACAAAAAGCCGGACACATGTGTCCGGCTTTGGCCGTAGATTGCGGGTGGCCTCAAAGAATGACAGCCAACTCCTCGCGATGCTCCAACTCCTGGCAGAAGTTGCTCATTTCCAAGCCAAGTGCGTCGCGTGCCGATAGTACGCCGATCGGACGACCATCTTCCAGAACGACGGGCAGATGACGGAATCCACCCTCATACATCAGGTGCAGCACATGCGCGAACGGTTTGTCCGGTGCGGTGGTTTGGGGATTACTGGTCATTACCGAGCGAATCTGCGTGTTGTCGGCATCCAGGCCGGCTGCTAGCACCTTGAACGCTAGGTCACGTTCGGTGCAGATACCGAGCAGCCTGCCGTCGTCCGGTGAAACGACGAGCACGGCGCCATCGCTGTTGTCTCGCATATGAGAGGCCACCGCCCGGACACTCTTCTCCGGCGTGGTGGTGAGGAAATGACGATTCTGAATTACCTTGATTACAGCGCGATTCGGCATGGTTCGTCTCCGTGGTTGGGGTAAGGCCACAGGAGAGACCGAAGATCAACGGCAAAGTTCGCAGCAATCACAGCAGTTTTGACGTTATCAAAGAAACGGCAAAAGGGCAGCTGATGGGTCTTCTGGCAACCCTACCGGAGGGCAGTTTCGACGACTTTGGGATGCAGCACGCGCAGGATGTCGTGCGGATGGATACCAACGAGGAAGCCGCGCCTACCGCCGTTAATGTAGATCAGCGGCAAATCGAGGATGGTTTTCTCGATGTGCACTGGCATCGCTTTCTTGGTGCCGAACGGGCTGGTGCCGCCGACAAGGAAACCGGTATGGCGGTTGGCAACTTCCGGCTTGCACGGCTCGACCTTCTTGCAATTGATCTGGCGGGCCAGTTCCTTCGTCGAGACTTTGCAGTCACCATGCATCAGCACGATCAACGGCTTGGCGTTTTCGTCCTCGAACACCAGAGTTTTGACAACTGCGTGCTCGTCTACATTCAACTCGCGCGCTGAAACCTTGGTGCCGCCATGTTCCTCGTAGGTATACAAATGAGTCGAGAAGGCTACCTTGTTGGCCTTGAGGAATTTGGTGGCCGGGGTTTCGGGGGCATGTTCGATTTTGCTCATAGCGATACGGTTAGGCTTGGCTGGTCGTCAGCCACCTCAGCAGGGTGACATAGACGTGTTCGGGGGAGAAAGGCTTGGTAATGAAGTCGTTCATGCCGGCATCGGCACAGCGGGCACGGTCCTCGGCGAAAGCGTTGGCGGTCATGGCAATGATGGGCAGAGTAGCCCCTTGGGGGCTTTGGCGTATTTTTCGTGTTGCCTCAAGGCCGTCCATGATAGGCATCTGCATGTCCATCAGGATCAGTGCATAGTCATTTTTCGCGACCAGGGCTACGGCTTGGCTGCCATCACCGGCCATATCCACTTCGAGACCGACGTCGTGGAGCAGTGTTTCAGTGATTTCGCGATTGATCGGCTCGTCTTCGGCGAGCAGTATGCGGCTGCCGGCAAAGCGGGTGCGTAACTGAGTTTCTATCGATTCGCTCTGGGCCATGGTAGGGACTGTGTTGGTCGTCGCATCCTTGGTCAGGCGGACGGTGAACCAGAAGGTGCTGCCAGCTCCCAGTCTGCTTGTCACGCCGACCCCGCCGCCCATTTGTTCGGCGATTTTGCGAGTGATGGCGAGCCCCAGTCCGGTGCCCCCATATTTCCGGGTCGTGCTGCTGTCAGCCTGCTCGAAAGCGGTGAACAGCTTCCCTTGGGCATCAACTGCGATACCGATGCCGGTATCGGTTACCTCGAAACGGAGCAGTGCGTTGTCGGCATTGTCTTCTAGGGTATGGACGTGCAGGGTCACTCCGCCGTGTTCGGTGAATTTGACGGCATTGGAGGCGTAGTTGAGCAAGGCCTGTTGCAGGCGAGTCGGGTCGCCGAGCAGGTGGGAGGGAACGCGCATTGGCTCGATGCGCAAGCTCAGGTGCTTGGCAGTGGCACGTTGGCGCAACATGGAAACGACATTATCGAGCAGCGTTTCAAGGCATAGCGGCGCCCGTTCCAGGGTGAAGCGGCCGGCCTCGATCTTCGACAGATCGAGAATGGCGTTAATTACCTCAAGCAGGTGATAGCCCGCTGCTTCCAGCTTGTCGAGGTGTTCGCGTTGATTGGCCGAAAGCTCTCCGCGCCGTATTAGGTGCGCCATGCCAGTAATGGCGGTGAGCGGCGTGCGAATCTCGTGACTCATGTTGGCCAGAAAGGATGCCTTGGCGTTATTGGCACTTTCGGCAGCCGCTTTCGCTTGCATCAGGTCGCGGGTTCGCTCTTCGACCAGATCTTCGAGATGCTTTCGGTGGCGCTTCAACTCGTTTTCGATGAGCATTCGCTCGGTAACGTCGCGCGAAACGCCGAAGGTACCGATGATCCGCCCACTGCTATCGTGTAGCGGCCCCTTGGTCGAGTAGAAAACGGTTCTCCCCTTGACGGTGTCCACATGTTCGTAGAGGTTCTCGACGAGATCGGCGGCGATCAGACGGCTGTTCGTAGCCAGCAGTTGCTTGGCCTGATCGGGCGGAAAAATGGCGTAGTCGTCCCGGCC
>JAGWUW010000389.1 GCA_028868235.1 Betaproteobacteria bacterium
CAGGTTGGAGGAATCCGAGAAGGCAACGCCCGAGGATCAGGATATCACGGCAAACAACCGACGGTACTTCGGAGAACCGGTTTACGAATACACGCTGATCGAGGCTCAAGAGGATGGCTATCTTGCCGCTTGCGAAGTGGTGAAACGCAAGCCGAGCATCGACAACGCAGTCTTCACGAAAGAGGAAATCCTGAGGGCTGGCGTCACAGACATCAAGACGGGAATGCCTCTCACGAAAGAGGACCTCACCAAACCGCAGTACACCGGTAAGGATTTCGACGACGAGCTGTTCATCGAACTGCGGACGCCGAAAATGTGCGCGGACCTGTTCAAGCTGCTCTGCGAGAACGGCGGGCCTGAGCAGAAGGTAATCGTCTTTTGCACACGTGAGATCCAGGCGGATCGCGTGGCGCAGCACATGAACAACCTCTACGTTCGCTGGTGCCGGGAAAATGGTCAGGAGCCGAAGGAGCACTACGCCTTCAAGTGCATGGGTGGCTCGAACAATGGCTCCGACATGATCGAACCGATGCGGGGCTCGGGTGAACGTGCCTTTATCGCCTGCACAGTCGACCTTCTGGAAGCAGGTGTCGATATTGAGCGGCTGAACGCAGTTGCATTCTTCCGTTACCTCCAGTCCCCCATCAAGTTTTATCAGATGGTTGGGCGCGGAACCCGCATCCACGAGGAGACGGACAAGTATAAGTTCTGGCTTTACGACTACACGGGAGTGACCGACCTTTTCGGAACCGACTTCATCACCAAGCCACCTCGCCCTAGCGGGGGCGGCGGCAGCGGAAGCGGTGGTGGCGACGGAGGCGACGGGGGCTATCCGGACGATGGCCCACCGGTGGCAGAAGTTGGCGGTCATGAAATGACCATCACCCCGCAAGGGCGCTTCATCCTTGTCGGTCGTGATGGCCGGGACACGATGATTCCTGTCGAGGAATACCGACGCGAGGTGATGGCGAGGGTGCTAGCCGAAGCCCATACGATCGAGGAATTCCGCGAGCTGTGGATTGAAACCACACGACGCAGGGACCTGATCGACCACCTGATTGGCGACAACTTCAGTCCAGAGGTGGTTCGGCAGTTCGATCAAATGGCCGATTTCGACCTCTACGACGTGTTCAGTCACCACGGCTACGCTGGACGCGATCTTTACCGAGATGGCCCGGCGCATGGCGCTCAACATGGGCGAATACCTTGGCGCAACGGAAACCTATGCCCGCATCGCCATGAAAGCCCAAGCCGGGAGCCGGGCAGCGATCGAGGCGCTGGCGAAGCTGCATCAACCGCGCGAGCAAACCGTGCGGCACGTTCACGTCAATGAAGGCGGGCAGGCTGTCATTGCTGACGAATTCCACCACCACGGGGGGAGCGGAAAAAATGGACAATCAAGCGGGCAACCCCATGCAACCGGAACCGGAGCGGCTGGCGCAAGCCCCGCGCTGCCATGCCCGGACCCGCTCGGGCCAGCCGTGCCGATCCCCGGCGGTGAAGGGCAAGCCCCGGTGCCGGATGCACGGCGGCAAGGGCAGCGGGGCACCTAAGGGAAACCGCAACGCCAGGAAGCATGGCGGGCGCTCGGCTGCCGCTGCGGCTGCCATGGCCCGAGTGCGGGCGCTTTGCCGGATGATTGACGACCTGGAGGTATGACCGCTTCAGCCAGCTTCAGGCAACACTTCGCAATATGGTGACATTGGGAGTGGGCAATAACCGTCTGCCCAATGATTCCGCGATCCCGAAGCCTTCGCGCTGGTGTGCGTCAACGTCGGTGATTGCAGTCTTTATCAGATGATCTGCTACGCTCTGGTGCAACGGTGCAGCAAATTCGATACCGGCGCGATCCGCTCTGGTCCATCGAACGAAGCCAGCTATGTCTCCGAACCCCTCTGGCCGAATTGTGACGGGTTCACCCGTTATCAAGCGCCCACCTTGTAACATCACCTGGCAGCCGGATGGAGAAAGGTCCACCATCCATACTATCGCTGCCGTGCCGCGCCTGCTCCTACACCGAACTCGCTGCTGTGTTTCTTTCCGATCGCTTTTCCGAAGACTGTGCTCACCCATGGGACATTCCTCACATCGGCAATAGACCTCAATATGCCGAACGCCCTGTTACCGAAGCGTAAATGGCTGATTTGCATAGGACGAACCCAACAAATCAGAACTGCAAAGGTTCTAAATCAACGCTGATGATCTAGGGGGCGGTCAAATCTCTATCGCGTCCCTACACTGGACCGCACCCGATCCATTTTGCGCGCATTCACACTTCGCCGCATGGGGGCAGGCAAATCTCTGGCGCGTCCGGTTGCTGGACCGCACCCGATCCCGCGTAAGAACGCTAACCCCAAAATTTTCCTGCGCATTCCTCGCGCGCGCGTATCTGGGCGCAACCTGCTGGAAAGCATCGCCGGCTAGGCTTCAATCTCAATCTGTTATGGAACTGCCATGCCTTTGTCGATCCTCGCAGCCGCCGCGTTCCTCTGCGCTTCGCCTCAGGTGCATGACGGCGATTCGATCCGGTGCGGTGGCGAACGCATCCGCATCGCTAACATCGATGCCCCGGAACTGCCGGATTCCCCTAAGTGCCAAGACCGGCGGCGCTCTTATGCCTGGTGCGACTTTGCGGCTGGCTATCAGGCGCGCAACGCCTTGCGGGCGTTCCTGTCGCGTGGGCGAGTGACTGTCGAGCGCATGGGCACGGATGCCTATGGCCGCACCCTCGCCATGGTGGCGGTGAATGGGCAGGACGCTGGCGAATATTTGATTAGCCGAGGGCTGGCCCGGCGCTGGCAGTGATCGGGCGGAGGGCACAAGCCCCCCTTGCCGACGCATTTGGGGGCCTAATTGGGGGC
>JAGWUW010000390.1 GCA_028868235.1 Betaproteobacteria bacterium
ACCTCGGGCATCATCGAGCAGGACGACAGCGATACCTGGCCGCACATGACCGAAGCCGCCAGGGGCGTCATTGGTCGGACCGAAACGCTTAAATATCAGGCGATCCTCGGCGAAAATCGCCCGGCCGGCTGGCCGGACAAGGCCAAGGTTTTTGAAGGCTTCGGCAAGGACGACGCGCAATGGGAGTGGTGGCTCGCCTACCACCGGCTGATGACCGCCAACGCCTGAGCCAATTCACAATTCACGAGGAAGGGACAAAAGCCATGTCCATCACCACAGCCACCATCAACTACACCCGTGAAGACCAGCGTCGCGAAGAAGTGCCTTACGGGTCGCCCGTTTACAACTCGATCATGGGTTTCCTGATCCGCGAAGCCCGCCTGCTCGATCACCGCGACCTCAAGTTGTGGGGCGCGCTTTTGGCCGAGGATCTGGAATATAAGGCCCCGGTGCGCATCACCCGGCGCGTGCAGCAGTTCGATCAGGAATTCGGCACGATGGGTCACTTCGATGACGACTATAACTCGATGATGGTCCGCATCACGCGCCTTACGACGACGACCAACGCCTGGTCGGAAGATCCGGCCAGCCGGGTGCGGCGTTTCGTGTCGAATGTAACTGTCTGGGAAACCGACGTGCCTGACGAATACGAAGTGTCGAGCTACTTGCTGGTTACGCGGAACCGGGCGGAATCGAAAGACTACAAGCAGTTGAGTGCCGAGCGGAACGACCGCCTGCGGATGACCAGGGACGGTTTCAAGCTTGCCCGCCGGTCGATCCTGCTCGATCAGGTCGTGCTGAACATGCCAAACTTCGCCATTTTCCTGTGACTTCAGGGGCGAAGTAGAGAAGGCTACGTTGTCACAACCCCGGGCCGGCATCCATTCGGTCCGGGGTTAGCCATGGCAGCACAACCTTTTCGGGTGCGACACCGTGCGCTTTACGCAAGTCAAACGAAACCGGCTTCAGCGCATCGCCCGGATGCGGCTAGGTAGCGTCTGCACATTTGCCGCATTTCAAGACGGGAACCTCACCATGAGCACTTCCACCCTAGACTCCCTTGACCAGAT
Source organism: Betaproteobacteria bacterium (assembly GCA_028868235.1). Lineage (GTDB taxonomy): Bacteria > Pseudomonadota > Gammaproteobacteria > Burkholderiales > Rhodocyclaceae > Azonexus. The sequence continues at coordinate 1,071 of JAGWUW010000390.1, forward strand.
GGTCGCCGACTACTCGCTGGTGACCAATGCCTATGCCGGCAAGGCGCCGGCCAACCCATATCCGTTGTTTGCCGAAAAGCGTGCCCAGTGCCCGGTGATGCATGGCGACCTGCTCAAGGAAAACATGATCCCCAGTATGGCCGACTTCATGATGACCGGCCGGCCCACTGTGACGCTGTTCCGCTACGACGACATCCATTCGGTGCTGATGAATCCGAAGGACTGGCTGAGCTACATCACTGGCGATGGCTTTGCCGCGGCGGTCGACAACATGCTGCTCACCGCCATGGACGGCGAGGCGCACACGCGTTACCGCAGTGTGCTGCAAAAACCTTTCATGCGCACCGAAATCCGCAAGCTGATCGATACATTGATCCGCCCGGTGGTGATGAACGAGTTCGTCGACAAGCTCCGCCCCAACGGCAAGGCTGACCTGCTGCGGGAATTCGCACTGCCGTTCCCGATCCGCGCGATGTACGCCTATTTCGGCTTTCCGCACGATGCCGATCTACTTTCCAACCTGGCGAGCTGGGCCATCAAGGTCGTGGCGGCCCCCCAGGCCGACCCTGAAATCGCCAAAATCACCGTGCCGCAATCGATGGTAGCCGGCCAGTCAATGTACGACACAGTTCTGCCGATCGTGAAGGCTTATCGCGCACGGGGCGAGATGCGCGCTGATATCCTGGGCCACATGATGCAGGTTGAGCATGACGGCCAGCACTTTACAGACGAGGAAATCACGCTGTTCGTGCGGATGCTGCTGCTGGCGGCAGGCGAGACGACCACCCGCAGCTTCGCCAACATGATGGTGCAGCTGCTTGAAAACCCCGACGTGCTCGACGAAGTCCGCGCCGATCGCACCCTGATCCCCAAGGCGATCAGCGAGACCATGCGCCGTGACCCCACGGCCGGTGCGGTAGCCCGCGTTGCCGGGCGCGATATGGAGGTAGGCGGGATTTCGGTGCCGAAGGGGACCGCCGTGTTGCTATCTATAGCCTCCGCTAACCGCGATCCCGAAGCCTACGAGGACCCGGACCGGCTTTGGCTGAAGCGTCCGATGCGCCCGCTGCTCAGCTTCGGCTTCGGTCCGCATATGTGCATGGGCATGCATATGGCGCTGGCGGAGATGGAAGTGGCCCTCGATGCCATTCTCGACCTTCCGAACCTGCGATTCGATCCCGCCTATCCAAATCCGGAAATTCGCGGGCTTAACATGCGCGGTCCCGATGCCATTCATGTTGTCTGGGATGCATGATTTGCCCGCCGCCTCGATTCCAGTCGATCGAGGCGGCGCATTCCCTGATTGATACCGTCAGCCCCGGGTTCGTACCGTCGTGCCCCCGGTCAGTCCGGCGCGGATGAAATCGTAGGTCAGGAACTCGTGCGGGAAGCCGGGGGCAAAGGTGCTGGCCGCGTTTAGCCGCGCCAGGTGATCCGCGCCCAGCGCCACGTCCAGCGCGCCGAGGTTATCGTCGAGCTGCGCCAGCGTGCGCGCACCCAGCAGCGGTGCGGTAACTGCGGGGTTGGCCAACGTCCAGGCAATCGCAACCTGCGCCGAGGTCGCGCCGAGGTCGTCAGCAACCGCGTTGACCACGTCGGCCACTGCGACCGCTTCAGGTGTCACGCGACCATTGGCCGAGATCATGGCCCCCCGCCCCGCCTCGGCCTCGCAACCGGGGCCTGCCGAGGTTGCATATTTTCCCGAAAGGAGCCCGTTTGCGAGCGGCGACCAGGGCATGACTCCCATGCCCAGCGCGCGGGCTGCCGGGATCAGGTCGCGCTCGG
>JAGWUW010000027.1 GCA_028868235.1 Betaproteobacteria bacterium
GGGGCGAACATCTTGCCCTCCATGCCCTGCAGGGTCATCAGGGGCAGGAACACCAGGATGATGATGCTCACCCCGAAGATCACCGGGGTCGCCACCTCGCGCACCGCATCAAACACGATACGGGCCTTGCTCTCTCCGCGCTCCACGGCGGTGCCCAAGCGGGCGAAGGCGTTTTCCACCACCACCACTGAGCCATCCACCATCAGGCCAATCGCAATCGCCAAACCGCCCAAAGACATCAGGTTGGCCGAGATGCCGTAGTAATTCATGGCCATGAAGGTCAGCAAGGGCGTCAGCACCAGGGTCGCCACCACGATCAGGCTGGAGCGCACATCCCCCAGGAAGAGCAGCAGAATCACCACCACTAACGCAATACCTTCCAGCAATACCTTGCTGACCGTCCACAAGGCCGCATCCACCAGCTCGGAGCGGTCGTAGTAGGGCACGATCTTCAGGCCGTCGGGCAGCATGCCCTTGCGGTTGATTTCCTCGACCCGGCCCTTGACACGGCCGACCACGTCCTTCGCGTTGCCGCCGGCGATCATCATCACCACACCGCCGACCGCTTCGGTGGTGCCGTTCTTGATCACCGCACCCTGGCGTACTTCATGGCCGATCTGCACTTCGGCCACATCGCGCACATAGACCGGCACACCGTCCTTTTCCTTCAGCACGATGGCACGCAGATCCTCAATGTCGCGCACTAGGCCGATGCTACGGATCAGATACTGCTCGGCGTACTGCGGCAGCACACCGCCACCGGCGTTGGCGTTGTTACTACTCACCGCCCGATAGACGTCGGCCACCGACAGGCCGAAGTGGCGCAGCTTTTCCGGATTCACCAGCACCTGATACTGCTTGGCGAAACCGCCCTGCGAGTTGATCTCGGCGACACCGGGAATCGAGCGCAACAGCGGTCGCACCACCCAATCCTGGGCGATGCGCCGTTTCATCAATTCCTCTTCGCTCAGCACATTGTCGCCGTCATCGGCACGTTCAAGCGTGTATTGATAGACCTCACCAAGGCCGGTGGACACCGGGCCAAGGACCGGCGAGATACCTGGCGGAAGGCGCGAACCAACTTCCAGCAGGCGCTCCATGACCAGCTGGCGGGCAAAATAGACGTCGGTCTTGTCGGAGAACACCAGCGTAATCAGCGACAGCCCCGGCTTGTTCAGCGAGCGCATTTCCTCGAGCCCGGGCAAGCCGGTCATCGCCACCTCCAGCGGCACCGTGGCAAAGCGCTCGACCTCTTCCGGCGAGCGGCCCGGTGCCTCTGTGGCGATCTGGACCTGGACGTTGGTCACGTCAGGGAAGGCATCGACCGACAATTTCTGGGCTGCGCCCAAGCCGAAGAAAAAGAGCACGGCAGCGATGACCGCGACGATCAGACGCTGCTTGAGCGCCGCCCGAACGAGAGATTCGATCACGCCCCCTCCATTTCCTTGCGGTTACGTTCGTTGTTCAGGTGGAAGGCGCCGTCGACGACCAGTTCTTCGCCACCCTTGAGGCCACCAAGTACGACCCGGATACCGCCCTGTTCTGGGCCAAGCTTTACCTTGAGCAGACGAAAAGCACCATCACCCTCTGCAACAAAAACAAAGTCCTCATCGTTCTGGCGCACCACTGCATTCGCGGGCACGACCAGCCGTTCGACTGGCTTGGTCTCGATCAGCATCGATGCCAGCATCGCCGGCTTGAGACGGCCATCATGGTTGTCCAGCTCAGTACGCACCAGCACGGTACGGGTTTCCGGGTCTATGGTCTGGCCAACGAAAATCAGCTTTCCAACAAGCTTTTCATTGCCCAGTGCCGGCACCTCAATGGTGACCGTCTGGCCTACCTTGACCTGACCAACCTGCTGCTCGGGCACTTGAGCCACCGCCCACAAGCGCGAAAGGTCGGCGACGACGAACAAGGCATCGGCCGGTTGCACGACCTGGCCCTGCGCCAGTTTGCGTTCGACGACCACGCCGCTTAACGTAGCGAGCACCGGGGTTACCGAATTGATCTCACCTTGCTTGCTCAAGCGCTCAATAGACCCCGCGCTGACCCCGAGCAAAGCAAGCTGATCAGCCGCTGCGCGCGTTTCCGCCTGGGAAATTTTGTATTCGCTCTCCCGACGTTGTAGTTCGGCCGCCCCGATGACGTCGGCCTCAAACAGCACCTTCGCACGCTCGGCATTACGACGGTTCAGTTCGAGCTGGGCGCGGGCCTTCAAATAGGCCAGCTGCTGCTCGGACAATTCGCTGCTGTTCAGGCGAGCCAGCACATCGCCTTTTTTCACATCCTGGCCCAACCGGGCATCGATCGCTGTTACCCGCCCGGTGATCGTTGCCCCAATGCGCGCCAGGCGATATTCATCGAAATCGATTCGCCCCGCGACGCGCAAGATCTCGGCCACCGGCTGGCTGGTAGCCTTAGTGAACTTGAGCTGCGCCAGTAGTTCGGCGGATGGCAGCACCAGCAGTGGGTCCCGCTTCTGATGGGCTGCCTTGTCGCTTTCCTTGTTGCAGGCGGCCAGCAACACCGCAACCATGATCAGCACCAGTATTTTCTTCATTACTTTGTCCCTCCCGGGCCGGCCCGCAGCCGCTCGATTTCAACCCAAGCCGCCGCTAGTTCATAACGGGCAACAATCAACTCGGCACGCGCAGCCCGGAAAACCCGTTGCGCGTCGAGCACTTCCAGAAAACCCCGTTCGCCGAAGCGATAGGCCGCTTCGGCAACGCTCAGGGCACTCTCGGCCTGTTTCACGATGCCCGACTCCAAGGCGATCACCTGAGCCTGGGCAATCTCGTATTGCCTATAGGCCACCACCAATTGCTGATCCAGCAAGAACTCCTGCGCAGCCAGCTCGTGACGGGAGCGGGCCAGATAGGCCGAAGCCTCCCCGACCTGGCCATTACGGTGATCCCAGAGCGGCACGGTCAGCACGACGCCGAGCCGCGAGGTCCGCATGTCCGGGTCGTCGTCATAGCCGCCCTTCACCGCCAAACTGGGCCAACGCTGTCGGCGCTCAAGTTCGAGCTGACGCTCGGCCCGGCTCACTTCGGCCCGACTTCTCGCCAGTGAGGGACTGTCACTCGGCAACGCCTGGCGGACAGTCTCTATCGGCGGCAAATCCGGTACCTCACGCAAGGTACCGCGCAGGGAATAGTCGACCGGCAAGCCCGTACCGATGCTCTGACGCAGGAGGGAACGCGCCTGTTCGGCACGAAATCCGGCTGCTTGAAGCGATTTCTGCGCGTTCAGCATTTCGGCATCCACTTTGATCAATTCAAAGCGCGGCGCTTCACCGCTATCCACACGCAGGGCAATACGCGAACGAACGCTTTCCATCAGCTCAACGTCTTCCCGAGCATTGTGCAATTCGGCATTGCGTCGCAACACCTCGAAATACCGCAGGCGTATGTTGGCCAGCAAATCGGCCTCGAAGGCACGTAATCCTGCTTCGCCAACCTGCACTCCCGCCTCGGCGGCACCGATGCGCGAAGCGCGCACCCAGGGCAGGTCGATAGGCTGGGTCAGCGTCACACTACGTGCATCCCCGGCATTGCTGCCGGCCGCACGCGAACGCGCCGTCCCCGCCAGGTACTCAATTTCCGGATTGGGGAAGGCTCTAGCGCTTTGTACGGCGTAGCGGGCCGCCGCTACCTGCTCTCGGGTCGCCATCATGCTGTGGCTCGACTCGATGGCCAGCCTTTCCAATTCAGGTAGGGCATACTCCTGACCGGCTGCATGAACCGCCGCCGAAATCCAGGCGCCGGCCATTAGACCCAGAAATTTATTGCGATGCACCATGAGAAAAACTCAGCAAGCGTTATGCCAAATACCTTGGCCGACTAGGCGTCTACAGCGTGGAGCACCCTGAGCACAGGGTTCATCAAGCCAGCCGCGCAGATCAGCGCAGTAACCTCGCGCTAGCAAAAAGGTGGCGGCGTTGCACAGAAGCGCACCACAACCAATGCCCAGTTTTGCGTCGGCGTGAAGTCGGCCCGAAGTCAGTTACGATTCAAAGCCAATGCGGTGATGCGCTCTTCGAGCGGCGGATGCGTAGCAAACAAGGTCATGAAATCGCCCTTGCCACCGGCGATACCGGATGCCGCCATGTTTTGCGGCAAGGGTTCGGTATGCAATTTGCCCAGACGGCGCAGCGCGTTTTGCATTGGCAGCGCCGTACCCAACAGGCCGGCCGCCCCCGCATCGGCACGGAATTCACGCTGACGGGAGAACCAGGCAACGATGATGCTGGCAAGCAAACCGAAGACAATTTCGCACACCATGCTGGTTACCATGTAGCCAATGCCGGGGCCGCTGCTTTCCTCATCGTTGCGGCGCAGAAAGCCATCGACCACATAGCCGACGACACGCGACAGGAATACAACGAAGGTGTTCACCACACCCTGGATCAGCGTCAGGGTCACCATGTCGCCGTTGGCGATGTGGGCTACCTCGTGTGCCAGAACAGCTTCGGCTTCTTCGCGGGTCATGCTCTGCAGCAACCCGGTGGAGACGGCAACCAGCGAGCGGTTTTTGGTCGCCCCCGTGGCGAAGGCGTTCGGTTCGCCATCGTAGATCGCCACTTCCGGCATCGGCAGTTCGGCCCGCTTGGCTAACTTGGCAACGGTATCGAACAGCCAGACCTCGGTCGAGGTACTCGGATGCTCGATAATCTGGGCACCAGTACTCCACTTGGCCATGCTTTTCGACATCAGCAGCGAAATGAAGGCACCGCCGAAACCAATCACGGCAGCAAAGACGAGCAGCATGCTGACGTTCAGGCCGTTGGCGGTCAGGAACTTGTTGATGCCGAGCAGGCTGGTCACGACGCCGAGCACCAGCATCACGGCCAGATTGGTCAGCAAGAACAGAATCACGCGTTTCATTTTTTACTCCTCAAAGGGAAACGGGACGATGCTATGGCATTGCAATTAGCAAAAAAACCGGAGCAAAATTGAACGTTACTTCGATTTTTTCTGCTGAACTCATGACCCCACTCAACTTCAAGCACCTGCATTACTTCTGGGTCGTCGCCCAAGAAGGCAGCATTACACGCGCCGCCGAGCGCCTCGACGTAGCCATTCAGACCATTTCTGGCCAGCTCTCGTTGCTCGAGCGGCAACTGGGCAAGGCGCTGTTCAATAGCCAGGGGCGCGGCTTGGTCCTGAGCGATGCCGGCCGCGTCGCCCTCGGCTATGCTGACCAGATTTTCCAGCTCGGCGACGCATTAATCGACGCTGTCCAGCACAGCGACAGCGAGGCCACCTTGCGCCTGCGCGCCGGCATCTCAGACGGCATCCCCAAACTACTGGCCTACCGCCTGCTATCGACGATCACCGAGATGCCCGCCGACGTCCGCCTGATCTGTGACGAGGGGGAATTCGAAACCCTGCTCGCCGACCTCGCCCTGCATCGTCTCGATGTGGTGCTGACCGACCGCGCCGCACCGGTCGGTGGCAACCTTAAGGTGTTCAGTACCCACCTCGGCGAATTTGCCACCGGACTGTTCGGTACGCCACCATTGGTCGCGCGCTATGCAAAGGACTTCCCCGCCTCCCTGGATGGTGCACCGCTGCTACTGCCCACCCGCCACAATGCCCTGCGCGGCCGTATCGACCGCTGGCTGGAGCACACTGATATCCGCCCCAAGGTAGTCGGAGAATTCGAGGATAGCGCCCTGCTCACCACCTTTGGGCGCGGCGGACTGGGTCTTTTTCCGGCGCCGCTGGTTCTCGCCGAGCAAGTCGAACAGCAACTCGACGCCCGGCCGCTCGGCCCCATGAGCGGCGTCAGCGAACAGATTTACGCCATTTCCAGCGAGCGACGCATTCGCCATCCGGCGGTCGAAGCCCTATGTGCTGCAGCGCCGCAAGACGCTCCGGTGCCAAGGGTATAATGGCCTCCCCCAACGCATCATCAAAGAAAATTCCATGTCGCTGTTCCGCAAGACCGCTGCCCTCCTGCTCAGCTTTACGCTCGCCTCGTCGGCGTTCGCCCAGCAACTCCCTGCCCCCCCCACCTTGGCCGCCAAGTCCTGGCTGCTGATGGACGTCGGCGCCAATCAGGTGCTGACTACCGAAAAACCAGATGATCGCCTCGAGCCGGCTTCCCTGACCAAGTTGATGACGGCTTACCTGACTTTCGCCGCTCTGCATAAAAAGACGCTAGCGCTCGAGCAAGCCTTGCCTGTCTCGGAAAAGGCCTGGCGCACAGGCGGCTCCAAGATGTTCGTCCGCGTCGACACGCAGGTTCCGGTCGAAGACCTGATCAAGGGCATGATCGTCCAGTCTGGCAACGATGCCTGCGTCACACTGGCCGAAGGCATCGCCGGCAGCGAGGAGAATTTCGCTCAGATGATGAACCGAGAGGCGCAGCGCCTGGGCATGAAGAACAGCCACTTCATGAATTCGACTGGCCTGCCCGACCCCGAGCACTACACCACAGCGCGCGACCTCTCCCTGCTCGCCTCGGCGCTGATCCGCGACTTCCCGATCGAGTACGGCAAGTACTACTCGATGAAGGAATTCCGCTACAACAACATCACCCAGCCGAACCGCAACCGCCTGCTCTTCATCGACCCGACGGTCGACGGTGTCAAGACCGGTCACACCGAGGCCGCAGGCTACTGCCTGATTTCCTCCGCCCTGCGCGACAAGCGCCGCCTGCTCTCCGTCGTTCTCGGCACCGCCTCCGACAACGCCCGTGCCAGCGAATCGCAGAAACTGCTCAATTGGGGCTTCATTTCCTATGAAACCGTCGCTCTGTTCGCCAAAGACCAGGCCGTTTCCACGCTACGCGTTTGGAAGGGCGCCCAGAGCCAGGTCAAAGCCGGTTTTACCAACGACCTCTCAGTCGTCGTGCCCAAGGGCTACGGCGACAAGGTCAAGTCCGACTTCATCGCCGAACCACGCTTGATTGCCCCGATCGAGGCAGGCCAGAAAATTGGCATCCTCAAGGTCAGCATCGAAGACAAGCCGTATGGTGAATACCCGGTAGTCGCCCTTGAAAAAGTCGAACTCGGCAATATCTTCATTCGCATCATCGACACCATCCGCCTATGGTTCAACTAAGGCCATGACTCCCTACGTCGCCGACCCTGTTTACCTGAATGGCCGTTTCCTGCCTCTGGCGGAAGCGGGCATCTCGCCGCTTGACCGCGGCTTCCTGTACGGGGACGGCGTTTATGAGGTCATTCCGGTCTATTCCCGACGCGCTTTCCGCCTCGATGAACACCTGCAGCGCCTGCAGGCGACGTTGGGCGGCATCCTGATGGCCAATCCCTTACCCATCGAAGAATGGAAGAGCGTCGTTCACAAACTGATCGAAACTGCGCCCTGGGATGACCAGTCGATCTACCTGCAGGTCACCCGCGGCGCCGACGACAAGCGCGACCACGCATTCCCGCCGGCCAGCGTACCGCCAACCGCCTTTGCCTTCGCGTCTCCGCTGATCACCACTCCAGCGGAAGTGCGTGCCAAGGGCGTCGCCGCCATCACCGTACCTGACCTGCGCTGGTCGCGCTGCGACCTCAAAGTCGTCTCGCTACTCGCCAATGTGCTGGCTCGCCAACAGGCCGTCGACCAGGGCTGCGCCGAAGCGCTGTTAATCCGCGATGGCTACCTGAAAGAAGGCGCCGCTTCCAACATCTTCATCGTCAAAGACGGCATGCTGCTGGCACCACCCAAGACTCACCTGATGCTACCCGGCATTACCTACGACGTCATCCTGGAACTGGCAGAGCAGCACAAACAACCGCTCGTCGTACGCGAAATCAACGAAATGGAACTTCGTACCGCTGATGAGGTCTGGATGACCTCATCGACCAAGGAAATTCTGGCCATCACCACCCTCGACGGCAACCCTGTTGGCACCGGCAAGCCCGGCCCTTACGCAGAAAAGATGTGGCAGTGGTATCAAGACTTCAAGAACACCGTAATGCGCAAAGGCTGACATGGCTTCGTACAAGGACACCCTCCTCGAATTCCCCTGCGACTTCCCCCTCAAGATCATGGGCAAGGCGCACGACGAACTCGCCCAGGCGGTCCTCACCATCGTCACCCGCCATGCCCCCGATTTTGACGGCGCGACAATGGAAATGCGCGCCAGCTCGGGCGGCAATTACCTGAGCCTGACCTGTACGGTGGTCGCCACCTCCAAACCGCAGCTTGATGCGCTCTACATGGAGTTGACGTCGCACCCCCTCGTCAAGGTCGTGCTGTAAGGTGAGTCTCGTCGTAAAACGCCTGGGCCGGGTCGATTACGAACCCACCTTTCAGGCCATGCAGGATTTCACCGCCACACGCACAACGGAGTCACCGGATGAGCTGTGGATCGTCGAACACCCGCCAGTCTATACATTGGGGCAGGCGGGAAAACCGGAACACATCCTGCGCGATATCGGTATTCCACTGGTCAAAATCGACCGCGGGGGCCAGGTGACCTACCATGGCCCAGGCCAAGTGGTTATTTATTTACTCCTTGACCTGCCGCGCCTAAAGATCAAGGTGCGCGAACTGGTCACTGCCATCGAACAGGCCGTCATCGACTTGCTCGCCGACTATAACGTCACCGCGGAACGCCGTGACGGCGCCCCCGGCGTCTATGTCGGCGCAGCCAAGATTGCCGCCCTCGGCCTACGCATTCGCAACGGCTGCTCGTATCATGGCGTATCGTTGAATGTGGAGATGGACCTGAGCCCGTTCGACGCCATCAATCCCTGCGGCTACGCCGGGTTGAAAGTGATTCAAACCAAGGACCTGAACATCCCGCTCACCGCTCACGAGGCCGGCGAGCGACTCTCGCAACACTTGCTACAGCAACTGGACAAACAACATGGTTGACAACAACACCAATCACGGTGGCGCAAAGCAAAAAGGCGTCAAACAAAAAGGCGAACTGAAGACCGCCCGCATCCCGATCAAGATTGTGCCGGTCGACCAGCCCCTGCGCAAACCGGAGTGGATCCGCGTCAAGGCTGGCAACAGCGCCGGGCGCTTCGGCGAAATCAAGTCCATGCTGCGCGAGAAGAAGCTGCACACCGTTTGCGAGGAAGCCGCCTGCCCGAATATCGGCGAATGTTTCGGCCGTGGCACGGCAACATTCATGATCCTCGGCGACATCTGCACCCGCCGCTGCCCGTTTTGCGATGTCGGTCACGGCCAGCCCCTACCGCCCAATCCCAACGAGCCGGCCGAACTAGCCGATTCGGTCTCCTCGCTGAAGCTGCAATACGTCGTGATCACCAGCGTCGACCGTGACGATCTACGCGACGGCGGCGCCCAACACTTCGTCGAAGTTGTCCGCGCGGTGCGCGAGGCTTCGCCGAAGACCACCATCGAAACTTTGGTCCCCGATTTCCGCGGCCGCATGGATCTGGCCATCGATATCCTCGGCAATGGCCTACCCGACGTACTGAACCACAACATGGAAACAGTACCCCGGCTCTACAAACAGGCCCGCCCTGGCGCCGATTACGCCCATTCGCTGACTCTGATGAAGCAGTTCAAGGCACGCTATCCACACGTCAAGACCAAATCCGGCCTGATGGTCGGTCTCGGCGAAACTGATGAAGAAATTCTCGAAGTCATGCGCGACCTGCGTGCTCACGACGTTGAAATGCTGACCATCGGCCAGTACCTCGCCCCCTCAGGGCATCACCTACCGGTCAGCCGCTATGTCCATCCGGACACCTTCAAGATGTTCGAAGCAGAAGCGCTCAAAATGGGTTTTTCCGGCGCCGCCTGTGCGCCAATGGTGCGCTCCAGCTACTGGGCCGATCAGCAAGCCCACACCGCCGGCGTCGCATGATTTTCGCCGACCTGAAATAGACAAGGGCAGCCCGTTTTGGAGCTGCCCTTTTTATTGATGCCCAATGTTATCTGACGTTGGGCGGCGGCGGAGGCGGTGGAGATCCCGGCGGCGGAGGCGGAATGCTTGCATCCTGCGGTTGTGCTTGCATCTGGGAACGAACCGGCGCGGAATAGCTCATGTTGCCAGGAACCGGTACACGATGCCCCTTTGCATACATGCACTGAATATAGGCGTTATCGTACTGGCGCTGCGTTCCCACTGTCGACGCGCGGGAAGCATCCGTCCCTGTCGCGCTACCCATCAGTAAACCGGCACCAGCGCCGATAGCCGCACCCTTGCTGTTGCCACCGATCGCCGCCCCCGCCAAGGCGCCGACCGCAGTGCCAACCGCTGCACTGGTTACTGCTGATTCCTTAGCCGCATCGCCAGCCGTCTTACCACCGATCTGGTACTGCGCATACTGACGGCAGTCGACATCGTCGGCACGGAACCGCTCGAAAGGCTGACCAGCTCCCGGCAACACCATCACGCTGGGCCCGGTGGGCACAACTGTACAAGCCCCCAGAAACAAGGCAACGCTGACGATAGCCAAGTTTGGCAGATATTTTTTATCGCTCATCTCATCGCTCCGGTTGCGGCTGAACCCGCTGCCAGCCTTCTGGACATTCTTTGATATAGGGGTAATAGCCCTTGCTGCTCCTGCAGTAGTACCAATACTGCTGGGCTGGCGCCGGTTGCACCGCTGGATCGGCCTGCTCAACGTAAACCGGCGGCGGGGCTGGCGGCACAACGACGACCTGTGGTGGATAATAGTATGGAGGCGGATACCACACCGGTCCCCAGACCGGGCCGCCAATATAGACGCCCATTCGTACACGTCCGTCATGAGCCCAAGCGCTGGAACCGGCCACTACCATGGCCAGAGACAGCAGAACAGCAATCAAATTTCTATATTTCATGGCAATACCCGATGTGCCAACAACTCATTCTAAAGATAGCGAATTATCGGCCATAGGGGGAGAACAAAATTGCTACAGTTTGTAAGTTTGACGCTGTTTTCGGGACTGCTGAATGCCCGGTAACGACCAGCGCTGCCGATTTAGGGACAACAAGGTCTGAGGCACACCCAAGTGAAGACCCCACCCAAAAACCGGTCAGCCGACTTAGAGCAACTTCAGCTTCTTCGCCGCCTCGCGCAGTTCGCCACGAAAATCCGGATGGGCAATACCGATCAGGGCCTCGGTGCGCTGCTTGGCCGTTTTACCTCGTAACTGGGCAACACCGTATTCGGTGACAACATAGTTGATGTCGTTCTTGCTAGTCGATACGTGGGTACCCGGCGACAAGGTCGGCACGATGCGGGAGATGGTATCGTCCTTGGCTGTGGATGGCAGCACAATAAATGCCTTGCCGCCTTTAGAGCGGTTGGCAGCACGCACGAAGTCGGACTGGCCACCTGTGCCGGAATAAGGAATCGGCCCCAGGCTCTCCGAGCCGCACTGGCCGAGGAAATCGATCTGCATGGTCGCGTTGATGGCATGCAGGTTGTCATTCTGGCCTGCTAGATAGGGATCGTTGGTGAAATCGACCGGATGCATTTCCAGCGCCGGATTACGATGCATGAATTGGTAAAGCTTCTTCGAGCCGAGCGCGAAGGTAGCCAGCATCTTGCCGTGATGGTAGTTTTTCTTGCGATTGGTCACCACACCGGCCTCGACCAGGGTCATGATGCCGTCGCCAACCATTTCGGTATGAATACCGAGATCGTGCTTGTCGGTGAGTTGCATGACTACTGCGTCGGGAATGCCGCCGTAGCCGATCTGCAGGGTAGCGCCATCGGGAATCATCTCAGCGACGTAGCGACCGATCGCCTCCTGGACCGGCCCGATTTTGGGCAGGCCGACCTCCAGAATAGGTTCTTCGCTCTCACACAGAGCGGCAACCTGCGAAATATGAACGTGGCAGTTGCCATTAGCGAAGGGGACATTCGGATTGACTTCGAGGACGACCACACGGGCCTGTTCAATGGCGGCCATGGTGTAATCCGCAGCCAGCGACAGCGAAAAGTAGCCGTGCTCATCCATCGGCGAAGCCATACTGAAAACGACGTCGGCCGGCATCTGGCCGCGCTCGATTAGCGATGGCATTTCGGAGAAGTAGGCAGGGATGAAATCGACCCAACCTTCCTTGGCGCCGGGGCGGGTGGCACCGCTGTAGAAATAGGCGGTATGGCGGACATGCTCGATAGTTTCCGGATCAAGATAACCGTATTTGCGCACGGCCAGAATCTGCGACACCGTCACGTTGCGGAAATCACGACGCGCGTCGGACAACGCCGTCAGCAGGCTGGGGGGTTCACCAACGGCGGTCGGCACAACAATGGTGTCGCCGTTCCGAACGACGCGAATGGCATCGGCGGCGGACATGCGTTTTTGTTGGTAAAGAGCCTGAACAGACATGCGCTATCTCCTGTACGTTTTTATTGGGAAACACTGATGGTCACACAATGGTCAGACCAAAATCCTGACCCAGATCAAATTCCGATGTTCATTGCATCGAATAAATGTACGGTAGCGTATGGTAACGATCATCCCTTGCGATTGCTACCTGCGACCATGCGAATTTCAAATAAACGGCATTCCAACGGCCCATTGAACAACGGCGTCTTGCGGCTGGGCTTCAAGCCAACCAGCTTGGGCAAGCGCAAATCGGCTGTGAAGAAAAAACAGTTCCAGCCGGCCCAGTGCCGCTTCAGCGCCGTGCCGAGCTGCGGATAGAAGGCAGCCAGTTCATCCTGCTCACCGATGCGCTCGCCATACGGCGGATTGGTGACCAGAATGCCGTGATCGGTCAGCGGTTGGGTTTCCAGGATGTCGCCCCGATCGACTGTCACCACGCTGCCAAAACCCGCCTCCTGCAGATTGCGGCGGGTGGCACGCACGGCACGCTCATCGATATCGTAGCCACGGATATCCAACGGTTCGGCTGGCTTGACCCGTGCCTCGGCAGCGGCCCGGATATGCGCCCAGTTCATAGCCTCGAAACTCTTCAGGCGCTCGAAGGAGAAGGTACGGTCCAGGCCCGGTGCGCGGTCGAGAGCCACCTGCACAGCTTCGAGCAGGAAAGTGCCGCTACCGCACATCGGATCAATCAAGGGGGTACCGGGTTGCCAGCCAGTCATCTTCAGGATGCCGGCAGCCAGGTTTTCCTTCAGTGGCGCGTCGACGCTGGCCTTGCGGAAACCGCGCTGCCATAGCGGCTGACCGGAGGTATCGAGGTACAACGTACATTCGTTTTCAGTCAGGAAGACATGTACGCTGACATCCGGGTTGCGGGTCTCAATATTCGGACGCTCGCCAAGATCCTCGCGGAAACGGTCGCAAACTGCATCCTTGACACGGAGGGTAACGAAATCGAGCGACTTGAGCGGGCACTTGATCGCCGTCGTCACCACGCGCATGGTGCGCGATACGGCAAAATGGTTGGGCCACAGCTGGCGAACGGCCAGTCGGTAGATATCCTCTTCCTTGGCGTACGGCCCCTTGACGATGTGCCAGAGGATACGGGTCGCAATGCGCGACTCGAGGTTGGCACGGTAGCAGACCGACCAGTCGCCGGAGAAGAACACCCCGCCGGGTGTCGACCGCAACTCCTGGCCGCCGACGCTACGCAGCTCTTCCAGCAGCAGTTCCTCCAGCCCACGCGGGCAGATCGCAAAATATTTGTTCATGTCAGAAAGGCTTCAGGACGACGAGAAAAAGGACGAGGAGCAGGACCAGGACCGGCACTTCATTGTAGAAGCGAAACCAGACATGGCTGCGCGTATTGCCGCCGGCCCGGAACTGCTGGAGGAGCCGGCCGCAATACCAGTGATAGCCGGCCAGCACGGCGACCAAACAGGCCTTGGCGTGCAGCCAGCCGCCGCTGAAACCGTAGCCGAACCACAGCCACAGACCGAACAGGATGGCCAGGATGCCGAGCGGGGTCATGAATTTGTACAGCTTGCCGGCCATCAGCAGCAGACGGTCGCGTTCGGCCACGCTGTCGGCCGGTACCATGGCCAGATTGACGAAAATGCGCGGCAGGTAGAACAGGCCGGCAAACCAGGAAATGACCAGCCAGATGTGGAACGTCTTTACGACGAGCATGCGTTTCTCCGGACAAGGGCCTCGGCGATTCCGTCATCGACCGACGGAAAGGCGAGACGCAGTTTCAATTCGTTCTTCAGGCGCCGGTTGCCGATGCGGCGCGATTCGCGCATGAAGGACAATTGCACCGGCGACAGGCGTTGCCCGGCCTCGGCGCGCGTCAGGCGCGGCGGTCGTGGCAGCGCGAAGGCATCGGCGACACGGTCGAAATAGTCGGCCATCTT
>JAGWUW010000391.1 GCA_028868235.1 Betaproteobacteria bacterium
TTCATCGGGCGCTGGCTCTAGCGGATAGGCTCGCAACATCGCGCGGTTCGACTGGAGTGCATAGCCGAATACGGCAGACCAGATGGTTGCAATCCGCACCGACCTTTCGCGCTCGGTCAGATGGCTGGACATCGCGGCCACCTCGCGGCGCAGCAGGTGGAAGCCCTGCTCCTGCGCTGCGGCCAGCTCGGGTGCGAGTTGAGGACGAACAAGCTCACTTTCGTACATGAGCGTAAAAGTGTGTGGGTTCTCGACCGCGAACCGAATGAAACCCAGAAACGAGTGAAACAGCGCCGCCTCGCCGGTGAGCCCACTGCCTGGTGGAATCGCGGTCTTCTCGAACATCGCGCGATACCCTTCGAGCGCGACCGCGATCAACAACGCGCGGCGATCGGCAAAGTGGTGGTAAGGTGCCCCCGGCGAGACCCCGACAAGCTCGGCCAGTTTGCGCATCGAGAGCCCTTCGTGCCCGTCGCGCGCAACGACTGCCACGGCTTCGGCGAGCAGGTCCCCACGCAAGTCCTCGCGGTGCGACGGCTGCCCGCGTCGCTCAACTTTCGTCATTTCGTTTGCCATCGGTCGCGCACGTGAAGGGATTCCAATCGGTCTGTGGGCGCAGGATGGCGCGGATCAGGCACATGATCAAGCTGAACGCTGATTAATTCAACTGCTGTGTGCACTGCGCCGACGGTTAAAAATCCACTTGCGATTTCATTAAGCGGCGCTTATTAGGTCCGATAATAATCGCCGTTCAATAGGGTTCGGCTCGTACCCGATGCACGAAGGGGAGAGATTGGCGTGACAGGTTTCCAGTATGGCGTATCGCTGTACAGCTACACCGACGACTTTGGGACGGTGATGACGCTAGACGATGCGTTCGATCACGTTGCCGGCACGGGTGCAACGGGGATCGAAATCCTCGGTGAAACCAGCGTCCCGCTTTATCCTGAGCCGCCGGCGGCATGGATCGACCACTGGTTCGCCCAGCTTGAGGCTTACAAGCTCGAGCCGACCAACTTTGCCTGCTGGGTCGACACCCGAATCCAGATTGACCGCAACATGAGTGTCGAGGAAGGCGCGGCGCAGATCGCACAGGACCTGCGTCTCGCCCACCGGCTCGGCTTCAAGTTCATACGCCCAAAATTCGGGGTAATCGATCGCACGCTGACTCCCGATCCAATCTGGGAAGGCGCAGTCGAGCGCAGCCTCGATCTGGCGCACGAGCTTGGCATGATGATCCTCCCCGAAATTCACGCTCCAACGCCGATCCGCCACCCGGTGACCGAAGGCTATGTCAACTTCATCGAGCGGACCGGCACCAAGAATTTCGGTCTGATGATCGACACGGGAATTTTCCAGGACCGCCCGCTCGATGCCTGGGGTGGTGGGGATTTTGAAGCGATCAAGAAGGGCGCGCCCGAGATGGTCTATGGGACCAAGGTGCCAGTCGATCACCTCGACGACGTCATCAAGTACGTGCCCTTCATTCAGGCCAAGTTCCACCGGATCGACGAGACCTTGCACGATCACCAGATACCTTGGGACCGGATCGTGCCGAAGCTCAAGGCGCTGGGCTACACCGGTTACCTCTCAAGCGAATACGAAGGCGCTCGAGATCCGTGGGTGGCAATCGAGCAGGTGCGCCGCCAACACGCGCTGATCCGCAAGCTCGAAGCGGAATACGAAACCACCAACGGAGCCCTCGTCGATGCTTGAACGCACACACATCCAGAGTACCGGTTTCCGCAACATCGGGCCTGCCGAGGCGCGCACCGGTTTCGAGGTGCGGTTGCGCCAGGCCAATTACCGCAGCAGCCGACTTAGCTTGATCGAAGGTGTCGACATCACGGTTGATGGAGTGACCTACCCGGCCGAGCAGAGCCGCATTCGCCTGGGCGAGCGTGAGTACACACACGCCGAGATGGCAGCAGAGACGCAGACGCGCCTTTACGTTGGCGACCACTTCACGGTGATCGTGCCCAAGCCGGGCGGGCTCGAACCCGGGGTTCACCTCGTGGCGAGTGCGATCCGTTACCGCCATCCTTATTTTCCGCCGGAACATCAGCCCGCAATCGCTCGTAACGAGCGCCACGCGACCATCGTCATGCGCTGAACGTGGCAGCCGGCAAGCGGACGCAAGTGGGCCTGTCGTCGAGGCCAATCGTTTCGAAAAGACTTGCCGGCAGACGAACGCTGAAAGGAAGCAGGATGCAAACGAGGCAACAAACCGGACGATCTGCACTGGCAGCTATGGCGATGTCCGCATTCGCCATTTCGCTCAGTGGGCAGACTGCGGCACAAGCCCAGCAGCTGGCATCCGAGCACGCGCCGCGCGCAGAATGGGTTACCCTCGGAACCAGCGGCGGACCTTCGGTTCAGGCCGAACGGTCGCAGATCGCCAATGCACTCATTGTCGATGGCGCTGTCTATCTGTTCGATGTGGGCAACGGGGCGCAACGCCAGATGGCCAAGGCGCACATTCCCGAGCGCAATATCGCCGCAGTGTTCATCACGCACCATCATCTCGATCACAATGCATCTCTCGGCCCGATCATCATGACGCATTGGTCGTTCAGTTCGGGTAAGCTGCCGATTTACGGCCCGGCCGGAACTGTCCACCTCTCCAGGGGACTGGCCGCAGCCAATACGCCCACCGAACTTGCCGGATTCCCCACCGCGGGGCCGGCCAAACCGTCGGCAAGCGCCGAGATCGATCCGCACGACCTGCCCGATAACCTCCAGCAGCCAAGGCTTGTGTTTCAAGACAGCCGCGTGCGAGTCTGGGCGATTGGGGTCGACCATTTCCAGGTGAAGCCTTCGATCCGGCTGGCGAAGATGCCGCAAGCG
>JAGWUW010000392.1 GCA_028868235.1 Betaproteobacteria bacterium
GCTTCGTCGATGACGACGACCGCGGGGTCGGTTTCCTTGTTTTTCAGGTGCGGGGCAATCAGGCGAACGACGGCGCCGAGCGAAACGATGCAGACGATGCCGTCAAAGGCAGCGAAAAGCGCCGGCACTTGGTCGCCGACCTTGCCCGTGTAGCAATGAAAGGCCTCCGGGGCCGCATTCTCGCCTTCGGCACAGAATTTTTCCGGACAAAAAAGTTGGGCGCCGGGTAGTGCGGCAACGACCTTGCCGGCCAGGGCAATGCCGTGTTTGGTGATGGAGACGACTGCAATTTTCATATTGGGGATTCGCTGAAAGTTTTTTTACTTGATCAGGGCGATCAATTGACGACCATGGCTGAGACTTCGACGGCCTCTTTGCGCTTGCGGCAACCGCGCCGCAGCTCGCCGCGTATGCGCTTGGGATTCTGAACCAGCATCAGTGACAGGTAATTGACCTTTTCGCCTTTCAGACTGGCTATATCGCGTACGATCCGCTCGTCCGGCGAGCCGACCTTCTCGATAAAAACCGACGTAGTGAGTAGGTCGCGTTGTTCCAACAGATCGAGCACTTCATCGACCAGTGGCTTTACTTTGAGCAAGGCCAGGGTATCGAACTCGTCGAGCAGGTGATTGATGACGTCAACGCCATAGGCAGCGGGGATGACGGCGAAGGTTTCGTCCTCCTCGGCCAGTGTGACGCCGGTGGTGGCAGCAGCCGCAGCGAAAGAGGAGACACCGGGAATGGTTTCCACATCAACCTCAGGTACCAGTTCGCGCACGACGCGAGCGAGGTGGCCAAAGGTGGCGAAGGTGGACGCATCGCCTTCGACCAGAAAAACCAGATCGCGGCCTTCGCCAAGCAATTCGACCGTTTGCTGTGCCGCACGCGCCCAAGCTTTGGCCAGAATCTCGGCATCGCGGGTCATCGGGAAAACCAGTTCGACGGCATCGGTCGGGATCGCAATGCCGCCCCTTTCGACGATGGAGAGGGCATAGGATGATTCTTCGGCTTTCTTTACCGGGTACAGCCAGCGCGCGCCGGACTGCAGGGCGCTCCATGCGCGGCGGGTAATTAGTTCAGGATCGCCGGGACCGAGAGAAGCTCCGATGAGTTTGCCGTAGCGTTTTTGTATAGTCATGTACTTTCCTTGGTTTTATGCCATGCGGTGACGATCCATATCGGGTTTTGCGCCGCCATGCGGTGCATATCGAGAATGGGCTGGCTGCGGCTGGCCTGCAGTTGAACCACATCCCAACTGGCGCCAATGGTTTTCAGCGTGGTGGTTGCCGTAGCCAGGTTTTCCAGCGTGACGAAGTTCATCACGAGGCGGCCGTCCGGCTTCAGGCGATCGAGAATCAGGCCGATCAGCTCGGCCAGTTCGCCGCCTGAACCGCCGATGAAGACGGCATCCGGGTTCGGCCAAGTATCAAGCAGAGCGGGAGCCTTACCTTCGCACAGCGTGTAGTTGCCGACACGAAATTTCGCTGCATTGGCGCGGGCATTGGCGGCATCGCCTTCGTTCTTTTCGATGGCCCAGACATGACCATTGCTGGCGATGCGGGCGCATTCAAGGCCGACTGAGCCGGAACCAGCACCGATGTCCCAGACGATACTGTCCGGCGATAAGCGTAGCTTTGCCAATGACAGGGCACGCGCTTCCTGCTTGGTGATCAGGCCTTTTTCCGGGGATCGCTGGATGTAATCGAGATCGTCGAGGCCGAAGCAATGGAGCGAGGCATTCGGGCTACGTTCGACCAGTACGACGTTGGGTTGCGGAAACTGCATGCTGGCAGCTTCATGGACGGACAAGCCAGTAAAAATCGTTTCGTCAGGCAATAGCAAGCGGCAGGCTACCGATAGACGGACCTCATCCCCCGATTCTTGACCATAGCCAGCTGTGATCAGTGCCCGTGCCAGTCGGTCCGGCGTGTTTTCCGGGCCGGTGAACAAAGCCACTCGCGGGTGACGGGCGATGCTACGCATCAATTTATAGAGACCGTGTTGCGGCGTGGCCCCGATGAACCACTCGCCGGCATCAGCACTATGGCAGGTGGCAATCGTCACATCTTGCCATGCCGTCTTGAAACGGGCGAAAGCCAGTTGTAGTGTGGAGATGGCAGGGATGATGACAAAGCCATCGGGGCCGAGCTTGCCGGTCAACCAGGATGCTATGCCATGGCATAAGGGGTCGCCGGTGGCCAAAGCGACAGCATTTTTGCCCTCGGCACGGGCCGCCTGTATCCAACCGCCGACTTGTCCCAATTTGCCATCCATATCCAGGCATTGGGCGCTCGGTGCAAGATGCGAGCGTACTAGCTCCAGCGTGCGGCCGGCACCAATGACGACATCAGCCGTCGCCAGTCTCTGTCGCGCGTTGTCCGAGAGTCCGGCCCAACCGTCATCGAGGATGCCGAGGAGGGTGCAGTGTTCAAAGCGATTCATCTTCATTTACTCGGCAAATAAACTGTCCTTCAAAGTCGCAAACCAGCACCACCAGACGGTATTCGCCGGGATAGTGGATCTTTAGGCTACGAATAGCTTTCTTGGCCAGTTGACGATGAAATGCCTCGGTCAATCCGAGCGATGCCAGCGTTTCTGCAGCATAGCGCGCCGTTTCGGCCGCACGAATATCTTCGATCAACTTGTCAGGAGCACCGACTTCGCGGGCTGAATCGGCCAGGATGTCGCGGTCGACTTCGGCCTTCCAGGCGTGGGTGACCGCCAGCCCTTGGCACATTTTGGTCAGTTTGCCGACCATGGCCCCCACATAAACGTGCGCTACCTGGCGCTTCATAGCGCTGGTGAAGGCCGCTTTGACGAAATCGCCC
>JAGWUW010000393.1 GCA_028868235.1 Betaproteobacteria bacterium
ACGAACCCTCCACTGGGACCTTGACCCCATCGATCCCACTCCGCCGCCGCCGCCGCCGTAGAGCGGAGGGGGATAGACGCTTTCGGATCAATCAGGAGACGACAGCCATGTACAGCATCCCCGCCATCGCGCCCAGCAACCTACGGCGCCCGCCCGACGCCTTCCTTGACCGCCCCGTCGGCCAGAAGTGGCTGGATGCGCTCGCCCGCGAATATCCGCACGAACGCTACACCCGCCAGCGTTCGGACGACTTTTCCGCCAAACAGCGCAACCTGTTCGCCTCGAAAATCATCGAGGCCAAACGCGATGACCTCGACATCGACGAGCTGCTGCAGGACGAACTGCGCCCGGCTGAA
Organism: Betaproteobacteria bacterium; assembly: GCA_028868235.1. Taxonomy (GTDB): domain Bacteria; phylum Pseudomonadota; class Gammaproteobacteria; order Burkholderiales; family Rhodocyclaceae; genus Azonexus. The sequence continues at coordinate 357 of JAGWUW010000393.1, forward strand.
TTCTACTGGACCTGGCGCGAATGCGTCGAACCCGAACTCGAAAGCTATTTCGAGAACCACAACGCGGCCCGCCGCGTCGAACATTGGGCCGAAGAAATCCGCCCGCTCTGGGAAGACCGCGCCGCCGACGCCGACACCTCGCGCGTCACTGACCTGTTCAGTTCGTGGGACACCTGCGAAATCCTGTTCCAGCTCACCCCAACCCGCTGCGCCGAGGACAACCTGATCCAATCGCACCGCTCCTGGTCAGAACCTTCCGAACTCGCCATCACCAGCGAATTCCAATATGCGCTGAACCAGATCGGTTACACGGTCAGCGAATTTCGCAAGCTCGCGCGCAACAAGCACGAAGCCTATTCGCCGCTGGCCGCAACCCGCCGCCGCCGCGATCCGATCGTCGATTGGCCCAAGCTGTCATCGACCATCGAGAACGCCTGCTCGAGCATGTTCGGCTTCTATCTGTTCGCGATCGTGCCGCTCACCGATCTGATCAAGCTCGACCTGACCAAACCGATCACGTTCAGCCCGTGCTGGCTCGCAACGATGAATCCGTTCAGCGGAACCTTCCACGATGAACCGACCAACGGCCCTGTAACCGTCTCACCTGCAGACGGATTTCTTCTATCCGGCGCGGACGTTGCCTACTCCCCTGACGAGGTGTGCGGCCTTCACCGACCTGCATACCATTCTCGCCTGACCAACGCGGAGTAGCCCGATGTCCAAACCCATCGTCCAGCTCGGCGACTTTCGCCGGGCCATGAAGGCGCTCGGCTACACCGTGCGCATCGCCACCTTCTCCGGATTCGCCAAAGCCAAAGTGTTCCACGGCAAGATCCAGATCAACGCCGCCAATTGCCACCCGCCCGACCACTTCGAACGCCACCGGGCCTTCTAGGATTGGACTGCATCGCACTCCATCCGCGACGGCGACTTCATCGTCATTCCTTGAGGAACTCACCCATGTCCAACTGCTATATCCAGACCGCCTTCACCTTCATCCTCACCGCGCCCGAGGCAATACTGCTGCGCGCCGCAATTGCCGCCTGCGACTTCGCCATGGAAGAACGACAAGCCGACGACACCGCAACCTTCTGGGCCGACCTGCCGCAAACCTTTCGCGACCTGTTCCCCCCCGTCAACGACGACCTCCTCTCCGGCTTCATTTCGATCTTCAGCGATCCACAATGGCCATGCCTGGACACCAATTTCACCTTCTCCGAAAAGGAAGAAGGCCACGTCGTTGTATTCGGCTCCTCTGACCAGTTCTCCTCGGACGCTGTCGCCGCCGTTCTCGAAAAAGTCGTCACGACCTCGCTCCCGATCATCATCAGCTATGCCATGCACGACGACAAATACCGGCCCGATGCTTTCGGCGGTGGCGGCTTCATCATCGACAAAACCGGCACCCACTGGATACACACCGGCGATCTCCACGACCTCGCCAAATTCAGTCCCCGCCTCGTCATCCAGACCAACACCCCCGAAGGCTCGCTATTCTGGAATACGACCAACGGATTCGGAAACCTCGAAAGCGCGACCACCTTCACCGAAGAGGAAGCGAGCAAGTACGACCTCCCGATCGCGAACGATCAGCCCGAATGGGTCCAACTTCCGAAGCAGGCGGCCTGAACTATGCGCAGAATCGACATATCAGGAACGCCCGCCGAGGAACCATGCGCCCAGATCGGCATACGCGCCGAAGCCAGTGACTGGAGCAGACAAGAGGCGATCGCGTACCGCGCCGCCCTAATCGCCATCAACGGCCCACCGCCCCACGGCTACACCATCGACGTCCGCGCCAATCACCACGATTTCGGAACCTATTACACCCTGGCGCTCAACCTTCCCGCCAATCCTGCCGATCGCAACGAAGGTTACGAGACCGCAATCGAAACCGGGCTCGGCCATTGGCATGAAGCCGTCATGTCACCGCCAATCGACTATCGCGACCACGAACATCCCAAACCCCGGCATCCAACGCGCGCCGCCAACGAATCCATCATCGGCGCTGTCCTTTCGACCCGGCCCTATCCTGACGGACGCTTCGCCATCCCGATCTTCGAAACCATCCATAACAATCTGACCAAGGCCTACCCCGATCTTGCCAGCGCCGCGCGCCTCCGCCTAGAAGACCCCAAAGATCAACACGCCGCGACGCTGCACTGAAGCGAGGACCGCGTTCATGGCCATCTATCCCATCCCCGACACGCTCGAAAGCATCTACCACGGCACCGACCGCGCCCTCGCTGCGATCAAGGACGGCCAGCTGATCGACTTCATCTACATGACCGACGTGCTCAAGGGCTGCGACGATCCCGACACCGAACAGCACATCACTGACGCGCGCCTGGCACCAACCATTGATCACCTTCGCTCGATCGGCGAACTCTCCATCGGCATGGTCAGCTGCTGGGAATTCACCGAACTGTGAACCCACAACCAGTCTGATTACGAGACCACGGGCGTCGC
>JAGWUW010000394.1 GCA_028868235.1 Betaproteobacteria bacterium
TTTGCAGGTCGAACGCCTGGTCGTACGCCTGTCGCTGGTTCTCGATAATCTGCAAACGCCCCAGGAAAAAGGCGCTTGGCGGCACATGCTGCTGACAGATGCGCATTTTGTCGATGGTCCAGCTATTCTTGGCCTGGTTGTAGTTCCGTGGGCGCCACGGGACACGGTGGTGATTCTGGGGTGTTTTGCTGGTTTGCTGGGAGTGTTGGTGCGGTGAGAGTTGCTCTTGGGATTGAATACTGCGGCACAAATTTCCGCGGATGGCAGAGTCAGGCGGGTGGTAAAACTGTCCAGGATGCGCTGGAGGCCGCCTTGCGCCAGATCGTCGGGGGGCCTGTTAGTGTTCTCTGCGCCGGGCGTACCGATGCCGGGGTGCACGCCACGCAGCAAGTCGTCCATTTCGATACCGAAGTTGACCGGCCGCTTACGGCTTGGGTGCGGGGGGTTAATTCACATTTGCCAGAAGGGGTGGCTGTGCGCTGGGCGACGCCAGTGACCGATGAGTTCCATGCCCGGTTCAGTGCTCGCGGTCGACGTTATCGCTATCTGTTACTCAATCGGCCCCAGCGTCCGGGATTGTGGCAAGGGCGGGTGGGCTGGTTTCACCTGCCGCTCGATGTTTCCGTCATGCAACAGGCGGCCGGCCGTCTGATGGGGGAACATGATTTCTCTGCTTTTCGGGCAGCCGAATGCCAAGCCAAGTCGCCGATCAAGACGATGACACAAGCGTCGGTTCGCCAGTGTGGGAGGATGCTTGTCTTCGATTTCGAGGCGAGCGCCTTCCTTCACCACATGGTGCGCAACTTGGTCGGGACGTTGGTCTATATTGGCAAGGGAGTCCAGTCGGCGAGTTGGATCGATGCCTTGCTGCAGGTTAGAGATCGCAAACTGGCGGCACCAACTTTCTCGCCCGATGGTTTGTATTTCAGGGGGCCGGTGTATGAGCCGCAGTGGGGTTTGCCCGAGCCGACGGACGACTTTCTTGACGGACTGATGAAATGAAAACCCGAATCAAGATTTGTGGATTAACACGCGAGGCGGATGTCGATGCTGCCGTGGCGGCGGGTGCCGACGCCATCGGTTTCGTCCTGTATCCACTCAGTCCGCGCTATGTGACGCCACAACGGGCCGCTGTACTGGCAAAGCGAATTCCGCCGTTTGTCGATGTTGTAGGTTTGTTCGTCAACGAAGCACCGGAAGTAGTGCGGGCGGCCTGTGACGCCCTGCCGATCAACGTTCTGCAGTTTCACGGTGATGAAGATGCCGAGTATTGCCGCCAGTTCTCAAGACCTTGGCTGCGGGCAGCGCGGGTGAGGCCGGGTCTCGATCTGGTAGAATTCGCTCGCTCGTTTCCTGATGCCCGGGGATTGCTGCTGGATGCTTTCGTCGAAGGGTACGGTGGTGGCGGTCATGTCTTCGACTGGACCCTGATTCCACCAACCTTGCCTTGTTATCTGGTGCTTTCTGGAGGATTGACCGCGGATAATGTCGGCGATGCCGTTCGGCGCGTGCGGCCGGTGGCAGTCGATGTATCTTCCGGTGTCGAGATGAGCAAGGGCATCAAGGATCAAGCAAAAATCGCTGCCTTCGTGGCGGCTGTACGGAAAGCCGATGAGTCAATATAACTTCCCCGACGCCAAGGGCCATTTCGGACCTTATGGTGGTGTGTTTGTCGCCGAGACGCTGTTTGGCGCGCTCGACGAACTGAAGGCCGCCTATGCCGCCGCTCAGGCCGATCCGGCCTTCCGCGCCGAATACGACTACGAGTTGAAGCATTTCGTCGGCCGCCCGTCGCCGATCTACCACGCCAAGCGCTGGTCCGAGCTGGCCGGCGGCGCGCAGATCTACTTCAAGCGCGAAGACCTGAACCACACGGGCGCGCACAAGATCAACAACGTGATCGGCCAGGCCTTGCTGGCCAAGCGCATGGGCAAGCCGCGCATCATCGCCGAGACCGGCGCTGGCCAGCACGGTGTGGCCACTGCCACCATCTGTGCCCGCTACGGGCTCGAGTGCATCGTCTACATGGGTGCCGAGGACGTCAAGCGCCAGAGTCCCAACGTCTACCGCATGAAGCTGCTCGGCGCCACGGTGGTGCCGGTCGAATCCGGCAGCAGGACGCTCAAGGACGCCCTCAACGAGGCCATGCGCGACTGGGTCACGAACGTCGAGAACACCTTCTACATCATCGGCACCGTCGCCGGTCCGCACCCTTACCCCATGATGGTGCGAGACTTCCAGAGCGTCATTGGCGAGGAATGCCTCAAGCAGATGCCCGAGATGCTGGCCGAGCTGCACCTGCCAGGCCAGCAGCCCGACGCCGTGGTGGCCTGCGTCGGCGGCGGCAGCAATGCCATGGGCATCTTCCACCCCTACATTCCGTTCGAGAAGACGCGCCTGATCGGTGTCGAAGCCGCCGGCGAGGGCCTGGACAGCGGCAAGCACTCGGCCTCGCTGGAGCGCGGCAGCCCGGGCGTGCTGCACGGCAACCGCACCTATGTGCTGCAGAACGAGGACGGCCAGGTGACCGAAACGCACAGCATCAGCGCCGGGCTGGACTACCCCGGTGTCGGACCCGAGCATGCCTACCTCAAGGACATCGGCCGCGCCGAATACGTGGGCATCACCGACAGCGAGGCGCTGGCCGCCTTCCACTACCTGTGCCGCACCGAAGGCATCATCCCCGCGCTGGAATCGAGCCACGCCATCGCTTACGCCATGAAAATGGCCAAGACCATGCGCCCTGACCAGTCCATCCTGGTGAACCTCTCGGGCCGTGGCGACAAAGACATCGGCACCGTGGCCGACCTCAGCCAAGCCGA
>JAGWUW010000028.1 GCA_028868235.1 Betaproteobacteria bacterium
GATGATCGCTGCTTAGGTAATCCCAACGCGTACACATCAATCAGCGAGGCCCGAAAAGCGCTGAAGAAATGTGCGGCGAAGAAATAGGCCGCCGGTTTCACCGCGCTCGCCGTAGACCACTACGGCGACAACGACCTCTGTGTCCAGGACACCGCGCTGCTCGCTAGTACTAACATCGAAACCGGCAGCTACGAAAAACTATTTTCTTGAGGCTCCACGCTGACCATCTAAAGGTAACCCGAGTAAAGACCCATAAATGAAATTTTTCGGATCGCTGCTATTTTTCAGAAATCGCAGCTTTCGTTCCGGACTCGACACCACTTGAAGATTGCAAACCCAACAAAGTCAATTCGCTAGACAACCATTGCAACCAAGCGCGCAGAAGGCATTTATTTTGTCACCTCTTCATGTTTTCCCATGATTTGGTGTTAAAAGCGGTAGCTCCGCTTGATATCAAGCGAGATAGCCAGGTGCTGCTTGGAAAACCTTTGTGTCGTTCCAATATGCCGATGTCGATCGCCAAGGAGATTCCGGATAGCATGTTAATTGTGCTCGGATATAGCGATAGCGCAGTCCAAGCTAATCCACGCAACGATCCGCCTGAATTTGTCACCACAGTTTTACTGCATTTCAATGCTGAAGGAGAAAAACTTAGAATTGAACAGGACGATAGTTGCCTGGGTAATCCAAACAAATACGCGACCATTGCTGTAGCGAGAAAAGCGCTAAAGCAATACGCCGTAAAGAAATAGACAAGCGCTGCTGCTTGGCGGCCTACGGCCAAGGCTGACAAAGCTGTACCTCGCTCCGCATGAGAGCAATAGCAACTACCTAATCCGCAAAATTGCTCGCCGCCTCGGCGACCCAGGCGAGCGCCTTGATGCAAGCCTTGGCAATGGGCGGTGACAGGCCGGCGTGGCCAGCATGGGCGACGGGGAACCAGGTCGCTTCAGGCCAGGCGCGATGCAGCATTTCTGCGGCTTGGGGCGGGCATACGGGGTCGGATAGTCCCTGCACGATGGCGGCAGGGACATGGCGCAAACGTTCGACCCCGGCTAGCAATTGACCGGGCATCAGGAAGCAATCGCGAGTCAGGTAGTGCATCTGTATACGGACCTTGGCCAGTTCCCTCTCGTCCGGCATCCGGTCCAGCGGCGGCTCGTCGAGCAGGGCCCGCTCGTAATCCAGCCAAGCCCGGCAAGCGCGAACCGCCTGTTGTCGCTGCCCTCCCAGTATGCACTCGGCGCACGCTGCCAGCAGATCGGCCGAAGGCGGCTCCTGCAGGGCAGCAGCAAACGCTGTCCACGCTTGGTGCGCCATGGGGTTCTCGCCGCCAACATAGGCAGCGATTTCCTGATGCGATCCAAGAAAGATACCGCGCAGCACCAGGCCGAGCACCCGTTCCGGATAAATCTCGGCATAGGCCAACGCCAGCAGGCTGCCCCACGAACCGCCAAAGACGATCCAGGCCGGAATGCCGAGTGCCTCACGCACAATTTCCAGGTCACCTACCAAGTCAGCCGTCGTATTGTCGCCCAGTTCGCCAAGGGGAAGGCTTCGCCCGGCTCCGCGCTGATCCACGAGAATGGCACGAAAGCGCTGCGGATCGAACAGCCGGCGCTGCGCCGGGGTACAGCCGCTACCCGGCCCTCCGTGCAAAAAGAGGACCGGCAAGCCGTCGGCTGGACCAAGTTCTTCGACATACAGGTAATGCCCATCGCCCACCGCGATACGTCTGGCGCAGCGCGGCTGAACCTCCGGAAACAACGGATCGCCGGTCACCATCCCCCCGTTCAGGACTCGATCAAGCCGTTGCGTACGGCGACCAGGGTTAATTCAGCGGCGTTCTGCACGTTGAGCTTCTGCTTGATGTGATAGAGGTGTGTACCGACCGTGCTCGGGCTGAGGCAGAAATCATCGGCTACATCGTTCACCGAACGCCCTTCCGCCAGCTTCAGGAAAACGGCGAGTTCCTTCTCGGTCAGGGATTCGATCGGATTGGCAGAGCCAGACAATTGCGCCAGCGCCACCGCTTGTGCCAGTTCCGGATCGAGATAGCGACGATCGCGCGCCACTTCACCCACCGCACGCAGGAACTCCTCCGGCAAGGCTCGCTTGCAAAGATAGCCTCGGGCACCGAGCTTGAGCGCACGAACCGGGACGATGTCATCATGGTGCGCCGAGAGCATCAGCACACGCGCCTTACTCTCCCAGAGCAGCAGGCGTTCCAGAGCAGCCAGTCCACCAATTCCGGGCATCGAGACATCCATCACCACGAGATCCGGGTTGCTCTCAGCGAACAGGCGAACGGCACTCTCCCCGCTGTCCGTTTCGGCCACGACCGAGGCGCCGGCCCCTTCAAGCAATAGGCGAAAACCTAGCCTTACCATGGCGTGGTCGTCGGCCAGCAAGACGCGAATTCCGTTCAGGCTCATGCTTTTACCCTCCTCATTTCAGCCGGCAGGCTGGCGTTCAGTACGAAACCACCCTCTGCCGGGCAGGAAAACTCCAGTTGGCCACCGAGCAATGCAATTCGTTCACGCATGCCCTGCAGGCCGAGGCCGCAACCGGCCTGCCCCGAAGGTCTGCCACCGAGACCGCGACCATTGTCGGCGAGCCGAATCTGCACAACTGTTCCAGCTTGGAGCAGTAATAGATCAACCCGACTGGCATCGGCATGGCGAATGATGTTGGTCAGCCCTTCCTGAACGATACGGAGCACACACTGTGCCACCTCCGCATCAAAAGCCTCGTCCGCCATGGTGATCCGGCTAAACACATCAATCCCATGTTGTTGACGCCAGTTGTCGATCAGGCTTTCAAGCTGGCTTGCCAGTCGCCCCTCATCCTTGCGTCGCAGGCGATGCAGGATGCGTCGTACGCCATCCTGCATCTCGCCGGTGACAGCGACGATGCTCTGGGCATGACCATGCAGCGCGGGCTGCTCCGTGGTGCGCTGGACGATGGCCCCGGCCAGTGCCCGCACTGCCGTAACGCCCTGTGCCAGCTCGTCATGCAGCTCACGAGCTATGCTTTCGCGCTCGGCGCGGCGCTCGTCCTCGACCCGGATGTGCATCTGCTCAGCTACCTCCCTGGCCGTCTCCAACCGGACGTTGTCGTCGACTGCCGCCTTCAAACGATCAGCCATGCTATTGAAAGCTCGGGAGACGCGTCCCATTTCCAGCGAGGAAAACACTGGCAAGCGCGTATCAAATCTGCCGGAACCAGTGCGATCGAGTGCCTGCATGATCTGATCGAGTGGCCGCAGGGCGCGCCCCAATGCACGGCGCGTGGCAACGAAGAGGAGACCAAGTAGGACCAGCGCCCAACCGGTCAAGCCAACCAACTCATCCCATGCATCAAGCACGGCACGCGACGCATCGGGATGCAGCGTCAATTCAAGACTACCTACGGCCAGGTGATGGGAAGGTAGATCGCAGGCCAACAGCCCAGCAAACCAAGCCGGGGCCGATCGCCCAACCTTGTAAGCGGAAGGTGGCGAAACATGGCGCAATTTGCCTTCGGCATCACGAATTTCCAGCACGTTGGCGCGCACGCGACCGATGGCGGCAGCCACGGACAGCGCCCGTGCCTCACGTTCAGCCACAGGCAATGCCGCCATGTCGCCGAGAACGACATTGAGCCACTGCTCAGAGACACGTGTTGCTGCCTCAACCTCTTCCTGCACCGACTGCCGGGTGGTATGCAGCCAGACGCTACCAAGCACTAGTAACAGGCAAGTGGCGAGCCCGGTCATAACAAAACCGGCCCGGGTGTGCAGACTGGCGTTGGGGAGAACGAAGCGGCGCATGATCACTTGCCACCGAAAACGTAGCGAACACCCAGCCAGGCTGCTCGCGGCGCCCCCGGCGTAATAAAGGTTTCGCTTCGCCAGTTCGCCGGATCAACCTGGAAGCTGCCGCCAATGAAGGGATTGACGCCAAGCAAGCCAGCCGTGGCGTAACTGCGGTCGAAAAGGTTGTTGATCTTGGCAAACATCTGCCAGCCGCCCCCCAGACGTGCCTCCGCGTTCATGTTAAATACCGCATAACCGCCTAGACGACCGCCGTCACCTTGGTTGTTCTCGTTGCCGCGCACATACTGCCCGGAGAAGGCCTGCATGTCGCCCCCCAGGCGGAGCCAGTCATTGGTCCGCCAAGAGAGGCCAAGCTTGGCGCTATGCTCAGGCAGGCCGGTTATACGATTGCCCTTGTTGACACGAATCTCATCACTGGCACAGGCGGGATCGCTGCCGGCGGTACTGTTGTTGGCCGCCAGCAAACAAGCCTCGGATTGGTAGGTTGCCTGCAGCCAGTTGTAGGCTGCAAACCACTCTACCCGGCCCAGATCGCCATTGGCGCCCAATTCGACCCCTTGGCGGCGGGTCTTGCCGTAGTTGGTGAAATAGCCGTGGCTGGTCGACGTACCGACGAACAGGATGTCATCGGTATTCAGGGTACGGAAGATGCCGGTGTTCCAATGTACATCCCCCAGCGAGCTAGCCGTTGCCTTGCCACGCAGGCCGGCTTCAACGGTACGCGAGATGACCTGCTTGAGATAGGGGTCGGACGCCATCGAGTTCGGTAACGAACAAGGGTTGGCAGGGTCGGCGCATCCGAGTTCGATCGGCGTCGGAATACGGTTACCCTGACTGATACCAGCATAGGCATTGAGCCCAGGCATGAGATCCCAGGCCAGACCGAGCGCCGGGTTCAGCTTGCGATAGCTGTGATCGCCATCAAGGTTGGGTGGATTGGGATTGAGTTCGTCGTGCGTCGTCACTTGACTCATGTTGTAACGAGCGGAAGCTGTCAGATGCAAGGATGACGTAACCGACCACGTATCGGTAGCAAACAGACTTGCCGTGCGGGTCGTTCCCCATAGCTGATTCGCTGTTTGGACTTCGAAGAGATTGTCGACGCCACGCACATCGGTCAGCGAGCCTAGTTGCTGTGTTTGCAGGAAACGCATCCGGGCCTGATCCCACGACGTGCCGACCGCAAGCTGATGGCGGTCAGTCGTCAAATTCCACTGCACCGTAGCACCAGTACCCAGTTGGTGGCTCTGCGTGCGGTTGTTAGCACCGCTCGGGGTGCTCGGATCAATCGCCCAATTGTCCTGATACTGGTCGTTCAAGTCACCGTTCAGGGTGCGGGTTTTGCTCTGGCGAACATAGACATTGCCGGACAGGCTTTGCGAATCTGAAAGCCACAATTTGCCGTTCAGCGCGACCTGGGTCAGATCGTTATGCGTCTCGTCAGGATAGGTAAAGACTCCCTGCCGCCGCTCGCTATAAAGCGATAAGGGTACCGGCCCATTGCCAATTAGCTTACTGCTCACCCGCAGCAGGCTCAGATCAGCCTCCCCGGCACTATTGCGGAACGACAGTTTGCCGAAGAATTGCTTAACGTCCGATGGTGAGTAATCGCGCCAGCCATCTTCGCGGAACCAGTCACTCGCAGCATACCAGCCCAACGTACCGTTGTTTCCGCCATACTCCAGTTCGGTATTGCTACGCCCGAAACTTCCGCCGGATAACTCCATTTTGCCGCCCTGGTATGTGAATCCGCTCTTGGTGCGCATCGAAACAGCACCGCCCAGCGTATTGAGACCAAACACGGGATTGGAACCGGGTAACACATCGATGCCGGCGATGGCGGAGTTGGGGATCAAATCCCAATTGACGGTATCACCGAAGGGCTCGTTGACACGCACGCCGTCCAGATAGACCGACAAACCTTGCGGTGTACCGAGCATAGGCGAAGCAGTAAAGCCACGATAGTTAAGGTTAGGCTGGTAAGGATTGCCCTGCAGGTCATTGACCGTGACGGCTGGCACCTGACGGAGCAATTGCTCGGCGATATTCAGGCTTTCGATTTCCTCGAGGCGCTTGTCATCCAACGACACGACGTTGGCCGGCAGATGATCACGCGGTACACCAACACCAGCCAACGGGGTGGTGCCGACCACCTCGACGGTGGTAGTGGTGACCGTCTGCTGGGCCCAGGCAGGCGCAAAAGCGGCGGCTATGGTAACAGCGATCAAGGTGCGTTGAGGGGCTTGTCTCGTCATGTTGTTTTTCTAAGTTTGTAATTGATCGGCACGATGACCTGAATTTCGTTGCCCTCCAGCGCCTCGGGCAGGGGCGGCAGGTTGCCGTGGCCTTCGAGCAGAGCCAGCGCATCCTGATCAAGCACATCGAAACCGCTCGAACGGTCAAGGTGGACGCCCAGCAGATTGCCCTTGCGAGCAACCTTCAGACGCAAGCGAACCTCACCTTCCCAACCGCGCATGGCCGCCACACGCGGATATTCGTGAGTACGGGCAAACAGTTCAGTCAGACGCTGGCGATAACCGGCAAGCACGTCGCTTTGTGTCGGCATCGCCGCGTCGAGCACCGGTGTACGGGGCACCTCGGCGGCCTGAGCCACCACCGCTGATGCGGCTACGGCAGCCGGGGTTACTTCAGTCGTTGCCGTAACGGCGGCAATGGGGGCCGGCACATTGGCCGGCCCGGCCGTCTTGGTCAAACGCGGAGCCGACCGGTGCTCCGCGCGTGCCATATCCGGCCGGGCCTTCTGGGGGATGGCTAGCGGCGCAGGTGCTGGCGCGGCAAGCGATCCGGAGGAGGGAGCGTCAACCAGCCTGATCGACGCCATAATCATCGGCGGCACGGCAGGCTTGCGCGGTTGCGACATAATTGCAAATAGCGCGGCATGAAGGAGGATCGACAGGCCGAGAATGGCCTGTAAGCGGCGGCTCTCGCTCGTCGTCACCGGCCGGACTCCAACGCTTCCTGCTCGATCGCCGGGAACAGATGACCGACCGAGCGACGATATTCCGTTGCCGCCATCGGCAAACTGACATACTCCGGCGGCAGCGGACGGGCCAGCACATCGTTCATGTCCAGGCCAGCGCGAGCCGATTCACGCAAGGTAGCGGTCAGCCAGTTCAGCCAGGCGCGAGTTTGGCGAATCGGAGTCGCATCGCGCGTGACCATGCCGTGACCGGGCACAAGCACCCTGACACCCTCATCGCGCACCAGCGTCTCCAGACGGTCAAGCGCAGTCAGCCAGTGCCCGACATCGGCATGCGGCGTGGTCGGCGCCCGGCCATTGAAAACCAGATCGCCAGCGAACATGACGCCGCTCGACTCGTCGATAACCACCAGATCGGCCCCAGTGTGGCCATTAAGCGCCACTAGATGTAGCGTGCGCCCCGCCACCTCGAGTTTGCCGGCACTAAGGGTGCGACTGGGCGCCTGTACCTCGGTGCCCTTCATCCAATCGCCGCTCATCCGGAACAGGTTCTCGGCAAAGGCATTGCCCTCGCTGACGATCCCCTGTCGTGTCTCGGCCAGCGCTCCGATTGGCACATCGGCAAAAGCCTGGTTGCCAAGAAAATGATCGGGATGGTGATGAGTGTTGATGACCAACACGACCGGTTTATCGCTGACCTGCGCAATGGCTTGGCGCATCTGCTGACCATAGCGCAGCGATGGACCGCTATCGATGACGATGACGCCCTGCGGCGCAACGATGAAGGCCGTGTTGACGATGTTACCCCCATTGCCGATGGTAAAGTCCTCGGTCTTGCCAATGAAAGCATAGACGTCCGGCGCCACTGCCTGCACCGCCAAGTGATAGTCAAAATCCTCAGCACCAACCCCACCAGCCAGTACCACAAGCAGAATGGAAAATAGGCGCTTCATGGTGCGATCGATGCTTGGAAAACGTTGCCATTGTTGTCGCGACCACTGGCCTCGAGAGCCCCGTCGACCACCGTACGCTGCAACGTAAATACCGGATTTTCGCTAACCGGCTCATAGGTCTGTACACGCATCAGGCGCTTGCCGGCCGCGTCGGTGAAGTTGATTTCCTCGATATGGAAGGCTGGCGTACCGGCGACTAGCCCGGTATCCATCGGGTGCACGATGCGCAGGCGGACTCGTCCGGCATTCGGTCCTTCCGACCACTGGCGGCCGCTGACCTCGTTCAGCCGTTTTTGCCATTCAGGAGAAGCTGCCGCTGCCGATGGTGCCGTACAGCCACCGCCGACGGTGTTGACCCAGGTGCCGCCAACATGCCATACACCATCAGCCGTGCGCACGGCAGCACGTACCGGCGTTGACTGCTGCAGCTTGACGCGAAAGCCCAGATAGGCCGGCGCGCCATCCGGGAAGAAGCGCAGTACCTGGACAATGGGATTGAAATCGGCGAAGACCACCACCTCAACAATACTGGCCAGCGCCGTGGCGTCGACGGTAACCGGAACCTGCATCGGATTTTCAGCCGTAGACGGAGCAATAACCTTCACACGCGGATCGAAGAGCACCGGCGCCCCAGCCAGAAACGTTTTTTCCATATCGGCCCAACGCGCCGAGTCCAGCGGGTCGCCGTTGTCCTTCAGCGCGGCAGCCTCGGCCGGCGGCATCAGGGCCGCGAGCGCAATGGCTGCTATGGTTAGGGGGTATTTCATGTGTCTCGCTCCAATTCGCCTTTTAGGCTGTTTGCCAAAAAGGTCTGCAAACGGCGTGCCAATTCACCACAAAGTCAGTGAATACAGCCATTGGCGGGGCATTCGGCAAACCCAAAGAGAAATGTCATGGCGGCACCACAATCCAGGTGTGCAAGTTTGGAGCAGCTGGTGACATTTGAAGCAGCGCTACACGACGCACCTGCACAACACCCAAAAAGCGACGACGCCCTGCTATTCCCCGCCAATTGGGGAATCCCGGACTCGGCGAGGTCTTGGCACAGCCTTTGCAGATAGCCCTGCCGCCAGTGCGCCGATTCAGGGAAAGGAAGGCGGCGCGCCAGCAAGACATTCCGACCGACCGGAATCGGCAGGCCGGAACCAATTGGATAAACAAGGAGACAATCCATGCATCGTCAACACCCCCTCAAGCGGAGCACGATCGCCCTGCTCACCGCCGCCGCACTGTTGGCCGGCGGTCAGGCATCCGCCGTCGTTACCGACGCTGACATCCTGAACGACGCTAAGACCACCGGCGACGTCGTCAGCTTCGGCCTCGGCACCCAGGGCCAGCGCTTCAGCCCGAGCACCCAGATCAACACCAAGACGGTCAAGAACCTGGTTCCGGCCTGGTCGATGTCCTTCGGCGGCGAGAAGCAGCGCGGCCAGGAATCGCAACCGGTCATCCACAACGGCAAGATGTTCGTCACCGCCTCCTACAGCCGCCTGTTCGCCATGGACGCCAAGACCGGCAAGAAGCTGTGGAAGTACGAGCACCGCCTGCCGGACGGCATCATGCCGTGCTGCGACGTGATCAACCGCGGTGCCGCGCTATACGATGACTTGGTTATCTTCGCCACTCTGGACGCTCAACTGATCGCCCTGAATCAGGACACCGGCAAGGTCGTCTGGAAAGAGAAGCTGGAAGACTACGCAGCTGGCTACTCCGCCTCCGCCGCCCCGATCATCGCCAAGGGCAAGCTGATCACCGGCGTATCCGGCGGTGAGTTCGGCGTTGTTGGCCGCATCGACGCCCGCGACCCGAAGACCGGCAAGCTGATCTGGACCCGTCCGACCGTTGAAGGTCACATGGGCTACATCATGAAGGACGGCCAGAAGGTCGAAAATGGTATTTCCGGCACCACCAACGCCACCTGGAGTGGGGACCTGTGGAAGACCGGCGGCGCTGCCACCTGGAACGGCGCCACCTACGATCCGGAAACCAATCTGATCTTTGCCGGCACCGGCAACCCAGCCCCGTGGAACAGCCACCTGCGCCCGGGCGACAACCTGTTCTCGTCCTCCACCGTGGCCATCGATGCCGATACCGGCAAAATCGTCTGGCACTTCCAGAACACCCCGCACGACGGCTGGGACTTTGACGGCGTGAACGAATTCGTCTCCTTCGACTACAAGGATCCGAAGACCGGCAAGATCATCAAGGCCGGCGGCAAGGCCGACCGTAACGGTTTCTTCTTCGTCAATGACCGTACCAACGGCAAGTTGCTCAACGCCTTCCCGTTCGTCAAGCAGATCACCTGGGCAACGGGTTACAATTTAGAAACAGGCCGTCCGAACTACATCGAGGAAGGCCGTCCGGGTAACCCGGCCGACGCAGCCGATGGCAAGAAGGGCAAGGTCGTCTTCTCCGCACCGTCCTTCCTCGGCGGCAAGAACCAGATGCAGATGGCCTACAACCCGCAGACTGGCCTGTTCTACGTTCCGGCCAACGAGTGGGGCATGGACATTTGGAACGAACCAGTCTCCTACAAGAAGGGCGCAGCCTATCTGGGTGCCGGCTTCACCATCAAGGCTCTGCATGACGACTACATCGGCGTCCTGCGTGCCATCGATCCGGCCACCGGAAAGATCGTCTGGGAAAACAAGAACTACGCTCCGCTATGGGGTGGCGTCCTGACCACCGCTGGCGGCCTGATTTTCTACGGCACCCCGGAAGGCTTCCTGAAGGGTGTTGATGCCAAGACGGGCAAGGAACTGTGGTCCTTCCAGACCGGTACCGGCATCGTTGCACCGCCGGTCACCTGGGAACAGGATGGCGAACAAATGATCGCCGTAACCACCGGTTGGGGTGGCGCCGTCCCGCTGTGGGGTGGCGACGTGGCCAAGCGCGTGAACTACCTCGAACAAGGTGGTTCCGTCTGGGTCTTCAAGCTGCACAAGGGCTAAGCGATCTCTCCCCGGGGCAGTTCGCTGCCCCTCTCCCGGCGGCTCGGTTGCTTCGGCATCCGAGCCGTTTTTGCATCACGGCCGAGGAGACCGATAAGGAAACAGCGACATCCCGGAACACTGTTCGATAATTGACCACTCAACTGCTCCATTATGAAACACACCCACTTGCTGCACTACTCATCAGCGACCGCACCCCTGGCCGATACAGCCCCGGCGATGCCCGTGTGAGCCAATCTTTCCATCAAACGCTCAATTATTCACGTAGTGTCTGAACCGGCATTGAACTTGCAGTGAACTAAGCCAGCTAATGCAATGGACCCGAACCCCACCACCATTCTCCATCTTTCGTTGATCCGGCGGAAACTAGATGCCGACAACGATTACAGCCAGCTTCATCCGCCGGTCAACAAGCTCAACCCGGTCAGCGCTTGAGGCATCTACCGTACGTCACTACAGGGAGTCACATCATGAAACACTACCATCTCACCATCGCCTGCCTTGTCACCAGCCTGGCCAGCTCGCTGGCCCTGGCCGACGCCAAGAAGGATGCCGAGATGCTCAAGCTGGCAAGCAACAGTGGTTGTATGACCTGCCATAGTATTGAATCCGGTAAGCCCGGCCCCGACGGCCTGAAGCCGATCGGCCCCGCTTGGAGCGACGTTGCCGCACAATATCGTGGCAAGCCCGGCGCCACAGAATTCCTGACCCGTGTTGTTCAGGAAGGCTCCAACCCCTATTCCAGCCACTGGAAAAACCGCGTCTCGGGCATTGCCATGCCTCCCAACGCGGTCGCCATCACCCCGGCCAACACCCGCGAGCTGGTTTCCTGGATTCTGATGCTGAAGTAAACCAAACATTTCATGGCGGCGACGATGCCGCCTCTCTCCCCGATTGCACTACGCCGGCACACCGGCCTCACCCTATGGAGTTTCGAGTATGAGCAAACCATCCCTCGCAATCCGACTGGCCGGCCTTCTGCTGGCAGTCTGTTGCGGCACCGCCCTGGCCGGCGACCGCGCCACCCCGCGCGAAGCACGGGCCCTATTCGATCAGGCCGTCAATTACCTGAAAGCCAACGGTCCCGAGAAGTCGTGGGCCGCCTTTAGTAATCGCAAGGGGCCCTTCGTCAAGAAAGACCTTTACGTTTACGTGATCGATCGCAAAGGTACCTACATTGCCAACGGTGCTGCGCCAGACACTTTGGTCGGTCTCAATGTGCTCGACAGTGTCGACGCCGCCGGCACACCGCTCTTCCGTCACATGATTGCCGTCACCGACAAGCAGGACGAAGCGCGTATTCGCTATGTCTGGTTGAATCGCAAGACCAACCACGTCGAGCCGAAAAATGCCTGGATTCATCGTGAAGGCGAATACATTCTCGGCGTCGGCTATTACGCCCCACATGCCACCGCCAACGACGCCATCAAGCTGCTCGACGAGGCTGTCGTCTATGCGCGCAACAACGGGATGAGTGCGGCCGCTCGAGCCTTCAACGACGCCAAGGGCAACTTTGTGCGCGATGATCTCTACGTCTTCGCAGTCAACCTGGACACCGGAAAATTTGAGGCACACGGCATCAATCCAGCCTGGGCTGGCACCGACGCACGAGACCTGCATGATGTCGAAGGCCACGCCTTGATCCAGGAGATGATCGATCTTGCCAAAACCAAGGGTGAAGGTGCCGTCGACTACGTCTGGCGGAACCCGATCACCAATGCTGTCGAACGCAAACGCTCCTTTATTCGCCGCGTCGATAATAGCCTACTGGGTGTCGGGTACTACCTCGACTGAGGCATTACTGCATTGCCAACCATGCCGTTCAGCAAATACTGGACGGCATTTTTATTGGCCGGGTACTTTTCTCTCTACCCCTTGTACCAAAAACTTCCCTATCGGGCTATCGGGCTCAGGCCATCCGCCCGAGCCAGCGCAACAAAGCGGCGAACAGAAGGCGCGGCTCCACCGGCTTGGCGACAAAATCGTTCATACCGGTTGCAATGCAGCGCTGGCGGTCATCGTCGAAGGCGTTGGCCGTCATGGCGATGATCGGCACCGCGATACAGGCAGGTATGGCGCGAATCGCCCGAGTCGCCTCCAGACCATCCATCAGCGGCATCTGCATATCCATCAGGATCACATCGTAGGGATGCCGACTTGCCGCGGCAACAGCCTCCCTACCGTTAACAGCGACATCGGCGACTAACCCAACTTCATCGAGCATGGAAAGTGCAATTTCACGATTGAGCGCATCGTCCTCGACTAGCAGCACCCGTTTGCCGCGCCCCGCCTCGGTCAACATGCGGCCAATCTGACCGGGATCGATAGTCGAAGGCACACCCCGAACCGCACGGTCGATCGCCAAACGGGCTGTGAACCAGAACAGACTGCCCTTGCCCAGCTCACTCTGCACCCCTACCTCGCCCCCCATCAACTGAGCGAATTTACGGGCGATGGCCAACCCCAGGCCAGTACCACGATGACGACGGGTCGAAGAGTTGTCGACTTGCTCGAATTCCGAAAACAGCATCGCCATATCCTCGGCGGCGATGCCGATACCGCTATCCTCCACCTCAAAGCGCAGCAGTACATCATCAACCGTCTGCCCAAGTAAAAGCACCCGCAGGCGCACCTGCCCCGCCTCAGTGAACTTGAGAGCGTTACCAACATAATTGAGCAAAGCCTGCTGCAGACGACCGCTGTCGCCAATCAGGTGTTCGGGAATACCAGGATCGATTTCGGTATCCAGTACCAGTCCCTTCTCAGAAGCCCTTTCCTGCTGCATGGAAACCAGATTAGCGATTACCTGGCGCACAGACAGCGGCTCGCTGGCCAGCGTGAATTTACCCGCCTCAATCTTGGAAAGATCAAGCACCCCGTTGATCAGGTCGAGCAAATGCCGGCTAGCCGTATCGATCTTGGCCAGGTGCTCCTGCTGTCCCTCCTGCAAGCCATTCCGGCGCAACAAATGGAGTCCACCGGTGATGGCATTGAGCGGCGTGCGGATTTCATGGCTCATATTGGCGAGGAAGGCGCTCTTCGCCCGACTGGCAGCCTCTGCAGCGTGCATAGATTCGGACAGCGCGGCCGTACGCTCGGCAACCTGCGATTCGAGTTGGTCCCGATGCTGCTCCAGTTCGCGTTGCGCCGCTTCCCGTTCGCGCGCCCAGTTGGCCCCCAGCCAGTTGCCCCAGAGAATGCCGCCCAGCCCAAGAAGCCAGATCAGGATGTGTGTCACTCCCAAACCCCTCTGGGTTTCCGCAATCTGCTGAAGATAAGGCTCCAGCGGCAGGTTCAGGCCCGTCGCCCCCCGCATGTCGCCAGTCTTGTAGCCGAGAATGGCATGGCACTTATCGCAGCCCGGTTCCATGAACATGGC